>CAZGAK010000063.1:0-13188 GCA_964523565.1 uncultured Syntrophaceae bacterium
CAATATATTCCTGTGGTTAAAATTTTCGCCTTCCTTGAACTTGAACAAAATTGAAAATTCTGCAAAGGTCTCAAAATAACAGACCCTGAATTAGTGCTCATCCAGAAATGGATTTTTCAAAAAAAATGGAAACTAATTTGAAGATTCGACATATTCCACAATCTTTTCAGCAATCCTGTTTACTGTCTGTTCGAATTTAGATTCGTCCTTCTCAAGCAGGGTGATTCTGAAACCCGGCAGATGGGTAAAAAATGATGTCAGCGGCACAACACAGATCCCGGTAGCCCCCAGAAGATAATAGACAAATCGCTTATCATGTTCGATCTTGTGGTCAACAATTTCCTCTACTAATTTTCTTGCTTCAGGTTCCTCAATATGTAACTTCTGCTTATGATTGAGGACAGCTTCATTAAATGCGATGGTCATGTAAAAAGCGCCATTAGTCCTGTTAACTACAATGTAAGGGACTTCTCTGAAAATGTTATATGCGATGTTGGAAAGCTTTTCATAGTGTCTGATTCTGTTGTTCAGATATGGCTCATACTCGGGATGAGTCATAAGCCTTGGTATAGCGAGTTGTGGAAGTGTGGTGGAACACACTTCGGCCATCTTCTGTGTTAATATGGCATTGATGTATCTCGCAAAAGCCTCGTCTTTATCCGCATTGTATACTTCAATCCACCCGCATCTGGCTCCCGGCCACGGGAATTCCTTGGATATGCCCTTCATGCTCATGGCAGGCACATCTCCTACGATATCAGAGAGGGGCAGCGTTTTCTGCCCGTTGTAAGTGATGTTTTGATATATTTCATCGAATACAAGGAAGAGATCATATTCCTTTGCTATCCTGACAATTTCTTTCAGGGTTTTTTTCGGATAAACGTGACCTGTAGGATTATCGGGGTTGATGACCAGGATGCCAACGATGGCATCATGGCTTTTTACCTT
The DNA here is from genome assembly GCA_964523565.1 of uncultured Syntrophaceae bacterium. GTDB lineage: Bacteria > Desulfobacterota > Syntrophia > Syntrophales > UBA6807 > CAZGAK01. Next base: position 949 of record CAZGAK010000063.1, read on the forward strand.
CCTTTCAAGTTCAACGATATCGGGATGCCAGTCACGATATGGATTCATACGATATGTATTCGGGGGAAAGGAGGCATGGTGAACCTCTGCGAGAAAATGAGTGGAGTAAGTCGGCTCCGGCATGATAATACGTGCATCGACACGCATGGAACTGTAAGCCCGTGCGATAGCGTCACCGAGACCGTTAAAGAAGATAATATCTTCTTTATCTATCTGGGCTCCCCCTCTTTGATTTACAAGCTCCGCCAGGAATTCTCTCGTTTCTGTAACTCCCTTTGTCGGGGAATACGCGTAAGAACTATCTTCCTTGATTATCTCATATAAGACCTCTTTCATCCAATCAGGGATATGTTCCCCCTTTTCGACCGGGTCTCCTATGTTTTTCCAGGTGATATCGATGCCGCACTGTTGTATCTTGCTTGCTACACCCACGATATTTCTTATCTCATAAGCCATTCCGGAGGTGCTTTTTGCAATATCGAATCTCATAGTAACCTCTTATTTGTGATAGTTATTTAATATTACAAACTTACAATAAATCAAAAAAAAATTCTACAAGTATTTTTATAACACTTTCCCCCCATAAGTCATAGCCTTAGTATACGTTGTCATAAATACTGTGACATAAACTGGTTACAGGAGATGCTTCGTAGCTTCGCTCCTCAGAATGACATGAGACTTGACACAAGGTGTTCTCAGCTTTATAATTCTTTTCCATGGGAAATTTTTTACGTAAACAGATAATCACACCATAGGGATAATGATATATGAATGAACAGGAAAACGAAGATTCGGGTAATATCCCGAAAAAGCCGGATATTGAGATCCGGGAGATGGAGATCGACGATATTGCGGCGGTTTTCCATCTTGGGGAAGAACTTTTCAAGGCCCGCGAAGTCCCGAATCTCTACCGTACGTGGGATGAATATGAAGTTATTAGTTTTTTCCAGGGGGATCCCGAGTTCTGCCTTGTTGCTGAGGTAGAGGAGAAAATTGCCGGTTTTATACTGGGAACAACGGTGACGAAAAGCCGCTCGGCATGGAAGTATGGACTTATGGTCTGGCTGGGCGTCGATCCGAAATTTAAGCGACATGGCGTTGCTACAAAACTCTTCAAAGAATTCAAAGACATTATGTTAGAAGATGGGGTACGAATGCTTCTTGTCGATACGGTAGCTGATAATCTTGATGCCTTGAACTTTTTCCGGCGAATCGGTTTTGGCAGTCCGGAAGATCATCTTTATCTCAGTCTGAATCTCGCTTCCGAATTAAAACAGCTCAAAAAAGAAAACGGAAAATGAAAAAACCCACAAAAACTGATGATACTCCTGAACCGGCCGTTCAACCCCGGAGACTTCGGGAATTACTGGAACATCTCATTAATATTTACAGTCCTTCCGGAAAAGAGGAAGAGATTCTTGATTTTCTCCATGGATATCTGAAAAAACAAGGCCTTCCCGTCGTTCGGCAGGAAGTGGATGATAGCAGGTACAATCTGGTTGTTGTGCCCCCGGATAGAGAAATTCAGTTTGTCCTGGTCGGCCACCTCGACACGGTAGCTGCCTATAACCTGGAGGATTATGACTACCATGAAGATGATGATACCATATCCGGTCTGGGAACTGCTGACATGAAAAGCGGCTGTGTCGCCATGATCGAATCGTATCTCAGCGCCTGGGGAAAGATGTCTTCCCGATTCCCGGTAGCTCTTGCCCTGGTCGTCGGAGAAGAAGAAGATGGTGATGGAGCGCAGGCACTTGTCAACGACTATCACTTTCCATGGGCAATTATTGGAGAACCGACTGATCTTCAGCCTTGCCTCAGTCATTACAGTTACGTTGAAATTCAGATACTGACGGGCGGCAAGCGAAAGCATGCTTCGCTTGCCAATAAGGAGCAAAACCCTGTTGAAGCGATGCTCCGACTTCTCCTTGAGTTTTCAAATTACATGGTAAAGAAAAGGTCCGGCCTGATTTATAATATACGCGATCTCTTCAGCCCTCCCGTAGGGTTTGCCGTTCCCGATCGTTGTGAAGTGTGGATAGATACTCATCTGCCACCGAACGCCCCGATCGGAGAAATAACCGTTGAACTGGAAGAAATGATAGAAAAACAAAGAAAGAAAAATCAACATATCGAGATGACCCTCCGTTTCACAACCATCCATGCCGGCTATGATATTCCTGAAAAAGGGCCTGTTGTCGAAGTCCTGAAGGGACTCTATGCCTCTCGTTCACTCACATGGAAGCCCCATGCCTTTCGGAGTCATTCCGATGCCAATATTCTGTGGGAGGCGGGGATCAAACCGATTATTCTGGGTCCGGGGAAGCTTGAACAGGCCCATGCCCCCGATGAATCGATTTCTTTTCAACAGGTCTGCCTCGCGGCGGAGCTTTATTATGAATTGATGATTGCCATGTGTTCTTGATACATGTATGTTTTATTCTTGCAGACAGTGGCATTTTTTCTTATACACGAGATGTGAATATTAACCAAAGGAGTTTATGAATGGACAAACAGATAAGAATTGGAATTATGGGTTATGGTAACATTGGAAAAGCTGTTGAACTGGCACTCGGTCAAAATCCAGATATGATTTTGGCGGGTATTTTTACGCGAAGAGATCCCGCCGGTATTGTAACAAAGAGCGGAATAACAAAAGTATTTTCACTTTCTGAAGCTGAACAGCACATCAATAACATTGATGTGGCGATCCTGTGCGGTGGTTCTGCAACGGATCTTCCCGAGCAGGGACCGGTTTTCGCTTCTCTCTTTAATACAGTCGACAGTTACGATACCCATGCGAAGATTCCCGAATATTATGCTGTCGTTGATAAAGCGGCACGGAAAGCCGGCAAAACGAGCATCATATCGACGGGATGGGATCCGGGACTGTTTTCTTTACTGCGCGTCATTGAAGAGTCGGTATTGCCACAGGGTGAAGCATACACATTCTGGGGGCCCGGTGTGAGTCAGGGTCACTCTGATGCTATCAGAAGGATTGCGGGAGTGAACGATGCGCGGCAATATACCATTCCCATTGAAAATGCCGTTGAGCGGGTCAGGTCAGGAGAAATGCCGGAGCTTTCGACGAAGGAAAAGCATTTGCGAGACTGCTATGTCGTTGCCGAAGAAGGTGCCGATCTGGCAAGGATAGAAGAAGAAATTAAAACAATGCCCAATTACTTTGCAGACTATGAAACGAACGTTACGTTTATAAACCGGGAAGAAATGGATGCAAAGCACGCTGCAATGCCTCATGGGGGCTTTGTTATGAGAACGGGCGAGACGCCGGATAATTCCAGGCATATCATCGAATTCGGGCTGAAACTGGACAGCAATCCCGCTTTTACGGGGAGTGTGCTTGTTGCCTATGCGCGGGCAGCGTATCGTCTGAGCAGGGAAGGGCGGATCGGTGCGAAAACGGTCTTCGATATTGCACCTGCATATCTGTCCCTGAGGTTGCCGGAGGAATTGAGAAGAGACCAGTTATAAGTAATGAGACCTTTGCAGAATGTTCAATTTTGTTCAAGTTCAAGGAAGGCGAAAAATTTAACCACAGGAATATATTGGATATTTCGAGGATTAAAATTTGAGCCTGACGCAGAAATTGGGCAAAAGAGGACGTTATGCAAAGGTCTCAAGTAATACGTGCCTTTCTTAGAGGAGAGTACTATGAGTGAAGGATACATGGGAAAAATTCTCATGGTGGATTTGACGAACAACGAAATCAATGAGGAGATAATCCCGGATGAAATATACGAGAACTACCTGTCCGGAACAGGACTCGCAGCCTATATTCTTTACAACATGATACCCGCGGGCGCCAATCCGCTGGGTCCTGAGAATGTCCTGGGTTTTGTTTCAGGACTTTTGACAGGAACGGGGAGTCTTTTTGCAGGCAGGTGGATGGTAGCCGGCAAATCTCCTCTCACCGGTGGCTGGGGTGATGCAAACTGCGGTGGTAACTTTTCTCCTGCTATCAAACGTTGCGGCTACGACGGCATATTTTTTAACGGTATCAGTGAAAAACCAGTTTACCTGTATGTGAAAAACGGCATGGCAGAGCTTCGTGACGCGTCCCGTTTATGGGGTAAAGATGCGGTGGAAGCCGAAGATATACTGATTAAAGAAACAGGTGGCAAATCACGGGTTGCCCTTATAGGTCCTGCCGGCGAGAATCTTTCATTGATATCCGGAATAGTGAACGACAGGGGAAGGATGGCTGCCAGGTCAGGTCTCGGCGCCGTTATGGGTTCCAAGAAACTCAAGGCGGTTGTTCTTAATGGCGCAAAGCGAATACCTGTTCATGACAGGGATGAAATAAAAAAGCTGAGCAAAAAGTGCAATAAGTGGGTCCAGTTTCAGCCACCTTTCCTCTCCAGTCGATTAATTGCCTATCTCGGAACGTTCCTGAGGTGGTTTCCCCTTGAGATAACGATGGATGGCCTGCTCTGGAAAATTATTATTAGAAAGTGGGGGACCTGTGGTATCAATCAGACCGCTATCGAATGGGGTGCTGTATCAGTAAAAAATTGGAAGGGGAGTCATATTGATTTCGATGTGGAGAAATCCTCCGGCACCAATCCGGATATTATCAAGGACCGTCAGGTAGTAAGATATCATTGCTATGCCTGTCCGCTGGGTTGCGGGGGGATCTGCTCTATGAAGGGCATATACGAAGAGACCCACAAACCCGAGTTAGAAACAAATCTGGCCTTCGGTGGGCTTATGATGAATGAAGATGGGGAGAGCATCTTTTACATTAATGAATTATTAAACAGGGCCGGAATGGATAGTCTGTCAGCAGGCGGAACCGTCGCCTTTGCCATAGAGTGTTATGAAAAGGGACTACTGACGAAAGAAGATACCGATGGACTTGAACTGACGTGGGGAAATTCGAATGCCATTGTGGAGCTCATTCGAAAAATGATAAACCGCGAAGGTATCGGAGATCTGCTCGCAGACGGATCAAAAAAGGCCGCCGAGCGCATCGGGCAGAATGCCGTAGAATTTGCCATTCAGGCGGGAGGACAGGAACCTGCAATGTGGGATGGACGGCATGATCCCGGGTTTGCCTTGCATTATAGCGTGGAACCGGCACCGGGGAAACACTCCACAGGGTCGGATATCTGGTATGGAATGTTTCAGCTCTGGAAAAAGGTCAAGGGAGTACCTAAATTAAACATGCTTCGTTTCAAAGGCAGCAAATATGTGGCAGATGAGAAAAGAGCCGCAATCAGTGGTGCCTCCAGCAAGTTTTTAAACGTAGTAAACGGTGCCGGTCTTTGTTTCTTCGGTGTTTTCCTGGGTTCGAAAAGGATCCCGACCTTCGACTGGATGAATGCTGCGACGGGCTGGGAAAAAACTCCTGAAGAATACATGGAAATCGGTGAGCGGATTCAGACGCTGAGGCAGGCCTTTAACGTCAAACACGGGATCGAACCCAGGAATAACAGGATAAGCGACAGGGCTATCGGCAGACCTCCATTGAAAGAGGGTGCCAATCAGGATATAACTTTGGATCTTGAAAAAATGATGAGTGATTACTGGCAACATTTTGGCTGGGATGAAAAGACGGGAAAACCCACTGCTGAAACAATGAGGAGACTCAGGATTTAAACACGTAAGGCATGGAGGCAGGCAATGCCATATACAATAACAGAAGCATGTAATGGTTGCGGAGCTTGTGTGAGACTGTGTCCCGTAGATGCGATACAGGGAGAAAAAGAAGAGATTCATGTCATAAAAGAAGGTCTGTGCATTGAGTGCGGTGTCTGTGGAAGGATATGCCCTGTTGATGCAATACAGGATCAATCCGGCGAGTTATGTGTGAGGATAAAAAGATCAGAATGGGAGAAACCGCAGTTTAATAACAAGAAATGCATGTCATGCGAGATTTGTATTGATGCCTGTCCAGCGGGTTGTCTTGGTTTCTCTCCCGTTTCAGACCCAAAAGATCCCCACGGGTATCCGTATATGAAAAACGAAAAGGCTTGCATCGGGTGTGGTTATTGCGCTCTGGAATGTCCTGTTGACGCGGTTACCATGATGGTGCCTGAGCCGGCATTTAGTGGCAAGTGACAAGCATCAAGCATCAAGCATTCATCCAGCATCCAGAACCGGACATCCAGTGAAAAAGGAGACGACTAATGGCCGATTACAGAAAGGTGGCGGCAGGAAGAAAACCATTTAAAAGAGCCTACGTTGCTGTCATGTTGTGGTTTGTTGGGAGGGCCATTCAGGCCACAGCCCGTGTAGATAAGGTCGTAAAAAAGGAATTTGAAGCATTGCCGGAAGAATTCACCTTCTCCCTTGGCGTTGAGCCTGGCGGTCCCCATATGATCGTGGGTAAAAACAAAAAAGGACGTGTAAAGTACATGGGATGGGAACCGGAGGGTAAACATATTGACCTGAAGATGGAGATTAAAAATCTTGAGGCCGCCATATTGATGTTTACATTTCAGGAAAGCACGGCTATTGCCATTGCCCGGGATCGTATGATTGTTGATGGTGAAGTTTCGTACGCATGTACCGTTGTGCGTGTACTGGATATTGTTGAGGTCTATTTGCTTCCCAGGCTGATTGCAAGACTGGCAGTCAAAAGATATCCCCTCTGGTCGTTCCGCCATAAGTATATTGGACGTGCCCGTATTTATTTCCGCTCAATACTGGGTTATTAAAAAAAGGAGTGATTTATGTTTCTGCCGGATAATTATGAATTTTATTGTCCAGTCAAGACCAACTCAGGCAACAGGGCTCTGGAACATATCCCGATTGATCTGGATGCTTTAAGTTCCAGAAAACCTCTTATTGTTACCAGTAAAGATGTTGCAGGCAAAGGAGCGGTTAAAAAAATTGTTAACGCATTTAAAGATTCGGGAATCACCGTCGGAATCTTTGATGCTGTTCCGGATGTTCCCGATATTAAGTTTATAGAAGAGGTCTCAAATATCTATAGAAACAAAGAGCATGATTCGATCGTGGCTCTGGGTGGTGGCCCTATAGTAGATGTCGCAAAAATAATGAATATTGCCGTTTCATACAATATTCAGGGTCTCAAGGAGTTAGCCGGAGATGACCTGATCATTAATCCTTTAGGTCCTTTCGTTCTGGTGCCGACCTTATCGGGAACGGGCTATGAAACGTCCCGATTTGCTAAAATTGAAAATTTGACATTTTCTTCCCATTTCCTGATGCCGGATCTTGTCGTAATTGATCCCCGCATGATCAAGGCCGAAGATTCGCAAATAGTGGTGGCAACAGCCATGACTGCCCTTACCCATTCAGCAGAAGCCTATACCTGCCCGGCAAAGAACCCACTGACCGATACGTATGCGTATGCTGCCATACAATACATCGCAGAGAATCTCGTTAATGTAATAGAGGAATCCAAAGACAAGGAAGGCCGGCTGGCCCTTGCCAACGCTGCTGCTATGGCCGGTTGTGCGCTTTCTAACACAGCTGTGGATATAGTTCATACACTCGGAGAGGTTGTGGGTGACATGTTTGATCTTCCTAACGGTATATGCATGGGTATTCTTCTTCCCTATGGTCTGGAATACAGTAGTAATAAAAATGGATACCATACGGCTGATTTATTATTGCCATTGGCAGGATTTGACGAGTATGCGAAAACCTCAGAAAACCTGAGAGCCCGGGTGGCAATAAATATGATTACCGAAATGCAGCACGACCTTTATGATGCCACCAGGGGTGAAATTCCCCGTACACTGGAAGAGGCGGAAGTACCCCGATATATGCTGCAGGATATTGCCGAAAAAGCTGTTTCCTGTGGCTCGCCGAAATTTGATTTTGATGGATATCTGACAGTTTTGGAGCATGCCTGGGAAGGCAAACCGATTGCTAGAAATTGAAAAGGAGCAAACCCATGCATTTACCTGGATATTATGAATTTTGTTCAAGGGTGAAAATGATAGCGGGCCACGGTGCATTGGAGAAAATTACAGGTGCATTGGCGGATTTGCATGCGAAAAGGCCCCTAATTGTTACGGATAAGGGGGTGTCCGGTGCCGGATTAGTTAATATTGTAACCGATGCGATCAAAGATGGCGTTTCCATCGGAGCTATAGCAGATGATGTTCCGCAGGATTCAGATTTGCGAGTTGTGAACCGTTTGGCATCGGTATACCGGGAAAATGGCTGTGATTCTCTTATTGCTGTCGGTGGCGGGTCCGTCATGGATACGGCCAAAGGGATAAATATTGTCGTTTCCGAGAATGCCGATGATCTGATGAAGTTTAGCGGGGCCGGTGCCCTTAAGAGGCCGTTGAAACCTCTTGTTGCGATACCCACCACGTCTGGTACCGGTTCTGAGGTGACATCGGTCGCCGTTGTTAAAGATCATGAAAAACACCTGAAGATGGCCTTTGTGAGTTATTTTCTTTTACCTGATGTTGCTATTCTGGATTCACGAATGACCCTTACACTACCGCCATTCATTACGGCATCGACTGCCATGGATGCCATGGCTCATGCGGTCGAAGCATATACCTGCCTGGCCAAGAATCCCTTGAGCGACACCAGTGCTATTGCGGCGATTAGTCTGATCAGCGAAAATCTGTTAAAGGTAATGAAAAATCCTTCCGATAAAGATGGCCGTCTGGCGCTGGCCAACGCTGCCACACTGGCCGGCATGGCTTTTTCTAATTCCATGGTGGGTATGGTTCATAATCTGGGGCATTCGGTAGGTTCCGTCTGCGGTGTTCCTCATGGGACCTGTATGTCTATTTTATTACCCTATGGTTTGGAGTATAACATGCACAAAAACGGACATCTCACAGCCGAATTGCTCTTACCTCTGGCAGGTGCGGAGGCGTATGCCGGAACCCCTAAACATTTAAGAGCGGAAAGAGTTATAGATCACATCCGTCAGATGAATCAGGATCTACATGACACCTCTGGTGGCGGGCATGCCCGTTTTTTTAGAGAGGTTGTTGATAGACAGGGCAAACAAATGGTCCCCAGGGAAAAGTTGCCGGATGTTGCCAGGAAAGCACTGGGTGATGGAGCAGTATTTTATAATCCGGAAGATTTAGATTATGATGATATGTTGATGGTTATGACAGCTGCCTGGGAAGGGGTTCCGCTGGATATAAGTTTGATCAAAAAGGGATAGGAAGGGAATGTTCTTATGATAAATGGGACGGGTTTTGATAATGAAAAGTATATAGGGGAACAGACTGAAGCTATTTTAGAGAAATTCAAAAGATTTGAAAATAAGCTGTACCTCGAGTTTGGCGGGAAACTTCTTTTTGATTTTCATGCTGCGCGAGTATTGCCCGGTTATGAACCCAACGTAAAGATGAGACTCCTCAAGGGGTTAAAGGATAAAGCGGACATCCTGCTTTGCATCTATGCCGGTGATATTGAAAGAAAAAAAATACGAGCAGACTTTGGTATTACCTACGATTCCGATGCTCTCAAGCTGATCGACGATTTGCGGGATTGGGATATCGATGTTCTGGGGGTTGTTATAACGCGTTTTGATAACCAGCCGTCTGCAATGGCCTTCAAAAACAAACTGGAAAGACGGAATATCAGGGTTTACACTCACCGTTACACAAAGGGATATCCCACGGATGTGGACCTGATTGTAAGTGATGAGGGATACGGTGCAAATGATTATATTGAAACGGAAAAGCCCCTTGTTATCGTTACGGGACCCGGTCCCGGCAGTGGGAAATTGGCCACGTGCCTTTCTCAGGTATACCACGATTACAGGAGGGGAATAAGGGCGGGGTATGCAAAGTTTGAAACGTTTCCCATCTGGAATCTGCCTCTAAAACATCCCGTCAACGTTGCATATGAAGCGGCAACCGCTGATATCCGGGATTTTAATCTGATTGATCCATTTCACCTAGAGGCATATGACAAGAAAGCAGTGAACTATAACCGTGACGTCGACTCATTTCCCCTTCTCAAAAGAATACTGGAAAAAATAACGGGGGGTGAGTCATTCTACAAATCTCCGACCGATATGGGTGTGAATCGCTGCGGGTTTGCTATCATAGATGATGAAATCACGAGGGAAGCTGCCAAACAGGAAATAATCAGACGTTATTTTCGTTACCGGTGTGAGTATGCAATGGGCTTTACTGATGGAGAAACCGTACAGAGAGTAGAACTTTTTATGAAGGATTTTAATCTTGAGCCTGGGTACAGAAGCGTGGTTAGGCCGGCACGAGAAGCAGCCGCCGAAGCTCAGGAAAAAGAGAAAGGTAATGAAGGTATATATTGCGGCGCGGCAATAGAATTGAGGGACGGTGCTATTGTTACGGGAGAGAATTCACCCCTCATGCACGCTGCATCTGCTCTTGTTTTACATGCCATAAAACATCTGGCGGGGATACCTCCCAAGATAAAACTCCTGCCGCCCCACATTACTGATTCTATTGGCAATCTAAAGATGGAGATGCTCCACGAGAAAACCATCAGCATGGATATGGAAGAGACTCTCATTGCCCTGAGTGTCAGTGCAACGACAAACTCGGCGGCACAACTGGCCATGGAACAGTTGAAAGAACTTCATGGTTGTGAGGTGCATATGACCCATATACCCACACCGGGTGATGAAGCGGGTCTCCGGCGTCTGGGTGTTAACCTGACAAGTGATCCCGATTTCCCGACAAAAAATCTTTTCATTCCATAGTATTAAATGAATTTTGGAGAAGTAAAGGCAAGGCCAAAGCATACCAGGGTGAGGCATCTTTCGTGCTTTACCCTGTTTTCCATATGGAGTAAATTCTCCCTTGACAACGCACCACAATAGGTACATGTTGAATGCATGAGAATGAATCGTTATTTATCGGTGGTATTTTTTAAAACAGATGCTGGCAATGAACCAGCACGGAATTGGTTAAAGGAACTGTCTCGTGAGGAAAAAAAGATAATTGGTACGGACATAAAAACAGTTCAGTATGGTTGGCCAATTGGCATGCCTTTGGTTAAATCGCTGCATGATGGTTTATGGGAGATCAGATCTGAATTGGGCGACCGAATAGCTCGTACATTTTTCACAATACATAACAAGCAAATCGTTCTTCTACACGGGATTATAAAGAAGGGGCAAAAAATACCGAAAGCTGATTTAGAATTAGCAAGAAAGAGATTGTCTAAGTTTGTAAGAGAGGCAAAATAATAAAATGAAGCATAAAAATATTGGCAGCAAATTTGATGATTTTCTCGAAGAAGAGGGTTTACTCAGCGAAGTTGAGGAAAAAGCCCTCAAAAGGGTTATCGCACTTCAAGTTGAACTGCTAATGAAGGAAAAAAATCTGTCAAAGACAGCTATGGCCAAAAGAATGCAAACGAGTCGATCGTCTCTTGACAGGCTGCTTGATCCCTACAATGAATCAGTGACTTTTCATACTATGAAGAAGGCCGCTTCTGCCGTGGGCAGAAAGCTGAAGATCGAATTGGCCTAACTAAAGAAATCAGCTATCTGGATTTCCCTGTCCGGATACAACGGTGCTTTTTTACTCTTCCCTAAAACTTGCAGCTATGGATAAGTTGCTTTAACTTTTCAGACCTTGATTTATTTAACCCCGTAAGCAGCTCTCTTAGTCTGAAAAATTGTCAACGGAGTTACGATATTGATTCCCTGTATTCAATTTATGGAAAAGGATGAAGAGTTGCGCCTGTGGCAAGATATCAACACCCCATGTTTTCAGGAAATTGCTGGCGCTATTAAACGAATATCATCAGGTAACAACGCACTATTTTTTGACGAGAGTATCATACTATCATCAACATAAAGAAGTGACGATGTAATTTTGATATTATAGCACTGTCAAAACTTTTCGGATTACTCTTGAATCCAACATTATTGTTTTTCCCGGGCCTTGCTTTTTGTAACTAACACTCTTCTTTTTCATGTGCAGAGGAGTAATAGAAACCCATGAATTCTCAATTTAATTTATCAGTTCATTACCATTAAAAGATATTGACAATTGAAAAAATCAGGAGCAATGTGAGTAACATGTGTCATATTATTTAAAGATTCGGGGGGAGACAAATGAATACCAAAGTATGCCTACTATGCTCCTGACAGAACACGATGCATTCTGTCGGGAGCCCGAGTGATTACCTGATTATAACTACACAAAGGAGGTGCTTTCTCAAGATTAATTTACTGCTACATGGTAGTTCGTAATGATACACAATACATGAACTAAACCGCTTCGCGGCAGTCCGGTTTTCCGTCCAGTCACCACCACT
>CAZGAK010000064.1:0-13080 GCA_964523565.1 uncultured Syntrophaceae bacterium
GTTGATGTTTTGAACATTTGAATATTATAAATTCGGATTTGTTTCGCATTTAGTGCTTCGAATTTCGAATTTCCAGTTTATCTGGGTTAGGGGATTAAAAGGCAAAAACAATTAATACTTAATTCCTCAGCCCTTAGCCTTTGAACTTTTGCCTTTGATCTCTAAGCTCTTTAGAGAGAGTTTTGAATCAATTAAAAATTTAAAATTCATAATTCAAAATTAATAATAATTTGAGGGGTGATATGAAAGAATACAATATCGGGGTAATCCCGGGGGATGGGACAGGGTCTGAGGTTACGGCTGAGGCCGTTAAGGTGCTGAATAGCATTTCAGAGACGGGAGGTCCAAAATTTAATTTGACTTATTATGATTTGGGAGGAGAACTGTATCTCAGTGAGGGTGAGCTTCTCTCCGATTCTGTTCTTTCTGAGTTGCGGGAAATGGATTCCATTTGCCTGGGAGCCATCGGTCATCCGGAAGTAAAGCCGGGTATTCTTGAACTGGGTGTTTTATTAAAGCTTCGTTTTGAATTGGATCTGTACATTAATTTGAGACCTGTCGTTCTCTTCCCCGGTGTTTATACGCCTTTAAAGGACAAAGGTCCGGAAGATATTGATTTTGTTGTGGTGAGGGAAAATACGGAGGGTCTCTATTCCGGGAGCGGCGGTTTTTTGAGAAAAGGGACCCCCCATGAAGTGGCGATTCAGGAATCCATTAACACGCGAAGAGGTGTGGAAAGATGCATACGCTTTGCTTTTGAATACTGCCGCAAGAGAAATAAAAAAAAGAAGCTGACCCTTTGCGGAAAGACAAATGTATTGACCTATGCTTTTGATCTGTGGGAAAGGGTCTTCAATGAATGCAGTAAGGATTACCCGGATATTGAGATCGACTACGCACATGTGGATGCCATCTGCATGTGGATGGTGAAAAATCCGGAATATTTTGATGTCATCGTGACGGATAACCTGTTTGGGGATATCATAACTGATTTGGGGGCTATGATTCAGGGTGGCATGGGTATTGCGGCTGGTGGGAATATAAATCCGGAAGGGACAGCCATGTTCGAACCCATCGGTGGTTCCGCGCCGAAGTATGCGGGCCTTAATAAAATAAATCCTCTGGCGGCCATATGTTCTGTCCAGATGATGCTGGAACATTTGAATGAGAGTGATTCCGCTTCAAGATTACTTGAAGCAATCACTAAGGTTGTAAGAAATGACATGCAGAGCATGGATGCGGGGAAAATGGGTTATGGAACAAAAGAGATTGGCGATCTGGTTGTGAATTCTTTAATGGCAGATCCTGGATAAACGGGGGGCAGTTATCCATATGGCTGATAATATTAAATTTACAGATTATGATGAAATAAATTGCCTGTTAAATGATGTCGTATCATCTGTAAGGGACTTTACAGAGAATCAGCTTGAACAAATCAGAAGACTGACTCAAATAGGGGTGGCATTATCGGCTGAGCGCAACATAGACCGTTTACTCGAAACGATTGTCGAAGAAGCCAGAAGATTTACCAATGCAGATGGTGGTACTCTTTATATTATGAGCGATGATGAGAAAGCCCTCCAATTTGCAATAGTTCAAAACGATTCATTGAACGTACGGATGGGCGGAACGGCAGGAGAGATCACGTGGCCATCCGTCCGGCTGTATAACGAAGATGGTACGCTCAATTATTCAAATGTTTCATCTTATACGGCCCTCTCCGGTGAGACGGTTAATATTCCCGATGTCTACCATGCAGAAAAGTTTAACTTCGAGGGGACTCGCAAGTATGATTCTGAAACGGGTTACCGCTCCCGGTCCATGCTTGTTATTCCCATGCGTAATCATGAAAATGATATTATCGGAATCCTTCAGCTTTTAAATGCTCAGGATGGTTCGGGAGGCAAGACAATTCCATTTTCCGTAGAATCCCAGGAATTAACGGAGTCCCTGGCCTCACAGGCAGCCATAGCCCTTACCAATAATAGTCTTATCAAGGATCTGGAGAATTTGTTCGAGTCCTTTGTTAAGACCATAGCCACTGCTATAGATGAGAAATCTCCCTACACCGGTGATCACGGCCGCCGGGTGGTTGACTTGACAATGCTCATTGCCAATAAAATTAACGAGGTTAAAAACGGGCACTTTAAAGATATTCACTTCAATAAAGATGAAATGAATGAGCTCCGTATCGCTGCATGGCTTCATGACGTGGGTAAAGTGGCGGTTCCGGAATATGTAATGGATAAATCGACCAAGTTAAAAACTGTCTTTGACCGTATTGAACTATTAAGAACCCGTTTCGAGGTGCTGAAAAGGGATATGGATATTGACTGCCTGAAAAGAAAGCAGGGCAAGAGTGAGTTTTCTGACGCAGAAGTCTCTCATGAGGATTACAATCATGAAGTAAAGAAACTGGAAGAAGATTATGAATTTCTCGTTGCTATCAATAAAGGCGCCGATTTTATGTCAGATGATAATATTAAGAAGGTGAAAGCTATTGCCGGTAGAAAATGGATGATGGATGGAAGTCGACGGGCATTAATAAACGATGATGAAATTCAAAATCTCAGCATTCGCAGGGGAACCCTGACGGATGAGGAAAGAGATATTATAAATAATCATGCCGCAATCACTTTCAAGATGCTTTCTCAAATGCCATTTCCCAAAAAATTGAAAAACGTGCCTATTTATGCAGGTTCACATCATGAGTGTCTGAGTGGTGAAGGTTATCCTCAAGGTTTGAAAGGTGATGAAATTTCTCTTCAGGCCAGGATTCTTGCATTGGCCGATGTTTTTGAGGCTTTAACGGCCAGGGATCGACCTTACAGGAAAGGGAACACCCTGTCTCAGGCTCTAAAAATCCTCGGATTCATGGTGAAGGACAACCATCTCGATGCTGATCTCTTTGACCTGTTCGTGAAAGAAAAAATCTATCTGGATTATGCCCAAAAAGAGCTTTCTCCTTCTCAAATAGATAAGGTGGAGCTTAAAAAAATAAAGTAAACAAAAAAACAAATGTTCAAAACAAAAGAATGATTCACAGTTAAATGTTTAAAATTTATGTCATTTGAATTTTGATATTGTTTCGGATTTCGACTTCGACGTGAGCGCTCAGCCTTCGGTGAGGCTTCGGCGTGAGCTCAGTCGAACCGTTGAACGCTCAGCCGAGCCGTCCATTCCACCCATTCAAAATTCAATAATATTTTTTGCTGTTAATTCAAAATTAAGAATTCAAAATTCAAAATTATTTTGTCCTTTCACCTTGATCCTTGATCCTTGATCCTTTGTCCTTGAGCTTCCTTCTCTGCTACTGTCCTTTAAGCTGTTCTTCCAGTTTTTGCTTATTCTTAACAGCCGCTGAGACTCTTTTAATTGCTGTATTTATATCATCATCCGGTTTACCTGTCAGTTTGTCTGCCTTCTTATAGAGAGTCAGTGCCTTAAACGGGTCCCCTCTGCTTTCGGCACATACTCCTAAGTTGTAAAAAATGGATGGGGAATCGGGGGAAAGAACCCTTGCCTCTTCCCAGAGATCACAGGCCCTGTCCATTCTTTGCTTGCCCGCGTAATCTATTCCCAGCTTGAGTTTCCTTTTTGCCTCCTTTGAAGTGATGCCGTCTTTTGAATCCATTAATTTTATTTCTTGTGAAACGAAATAAGGCGCCACATCCTTGCGTAGTTGCATTTTTGCAATTTCTTTTGCTGTTCTTAGAAGTTCGTGCTTGCTTCGAATGGGGTTAGTGTCTTCACAACCCGAGGAATACGCTGATCCTGAAAGGTTGTGAGCGTAGATAATTCTTCCCGTATTGACCTCGATCAATTTTGGAGAGCAAGAAAAATTTGCGGCTCTTTTCGTGCAAGTAACATTATAATTTCTCCACCGGATGCATTGCCCTTCGTATGCATTTCCTTTTTTATCGTATTTTATCTCATGCTTAATACATTCCCTGCGTCTTTCTTTGTAATAACTGTCGGTACATTTTGATAAGGTTACAACACCGGTGTAAATTCCCTCTGCTCCAACCATTTGTCCAACTCTGGCAGCCGTTTTTTCATCAATAGCACCACTTAATGAAAGTTGCAGTTCGCCCATCGTTTTATCAACAGCCGTTCTATCGACTAATGTGAAATACTGTTTATCATCAACGTATATATTGGCCAGGACTCCTTCAATTTCAGCGGCGAATTCCTGTCCGCCCGTGCCGCTGAAAGGCAATACGGCAACTCTCTTCGTCATTGAGGCTTTGTGATATTTTGCAGGTTGAAGCATATTAACTTTAATTTTTGTCGCACATCCCGCTGACATTAATAAAACAACAAACAGGATGGTTAGTCTTACCGGTAATTGATTGCGGTGCAACCTCTTCATTATAAATTCTCCTTTGCTGATCGGCTTGGTCGAACCTGTTATTGCGAATGATGATCATAAACGTATGATATAGGATTGCTTATCTCATGAATCGCAATATTTTTCAAGGTGATGTGATGACTCAAATCTGCCCCAAAAAATATTATTGAATTTTGGATGGGTGGCAGGGAAAAACCCGTTTGTCCTTGTATGTAGTTTGCAGGTTGGGTTGAGAACACGAAGATTGTAGGGGCCGATACCCTCATCGGCCCGTATATCGGCTTGGGACATTATTAATAGCCCATAAATTCACCAAAAAACGAATATGGGAGTGTTGCATGTTATGTAAACCTCTTATATAGTAAAAAAAGTTGACAGTATCGCAAAATGCCTATACATTTCTTTTCACTTTTCCTGTTGGTGAACCCTGTCGTTCATAAGAAAAAGGTTGTTTTTTCTAGAAAGAAAAGTTGAAAAATTGGTCGAGCCGGGAAAAAGTGACAGGTTAAAAAAATGTTGATATCAATTAACGGCGAAAATCCGCAGATGCGGTTAATACAAAAGGCTGTTGAAATACTGAAACAGGGTGGAATCATTATCTATCCTACCGATACAGCCTATGGAATGGGATGTGATCTTTTTAATAAACGGGCTATTGAAAAGATCTACGACATAAAACAGAGAAGCAGGAAACAGCCCTTTAGCTTTATATGTGCAGATCTCACAGATATAAGTAGCTATGCGGTAGTGTCTAATTACACATATAAAATCATGAAGCGTATGTTGCCGGGGCCTTATACATTTGTACTTGGGGCATCACGGCTCGTACCAAAAATTCTGCTGCCTAAAAGAAAGGCAGTGGGTATCAGGGTTCCCGATAACAGGATTTGTCTTGCCCTTGTAAGCGAACTGGGCCATCCTATAATCAGCACCAGTGTAACGACACAACAAAAAGAAATATTAGCCGATCCGCAGGATATGGAGAGTATGTTTAAGCATTGCGTGGATCTGGTTATTGATGGAGGAATCCTGGCTCCCGAGGAATCGAGCGTTGTAAGCTTCATTAATGATGTGCCCGAGGTGATCAGGGCGGGCAAGGGCGATGTGAGTCTCTTTCTCTGAGCCATTCTATTCATCAAAGCTGTCACGAGGAAAAGATATGATAAAAAAAATGCTCATCAATACGATTGATGAAGAAGAAAGCCGGATGGCCATTCTTGAACAGGGCAAACTGGCGGAGTTTAATATCCAGATGTCGGTGAGAGAACCGACATCTGGTAATATCTACAAGGGAATCGTTCAGAAGGTAGAGCGCGGGCTTCAGGCGGCTTTTGTTGACTATGGTGGAGGTAGAAACGGTTTTCTTCCTCTCGGCGATGTGGGCCCTGAATATTTCTCTCAGAAAGAAAGCGGTGAAGATCCGGAAAAATTAAGCGGGAAACGTGTGCTTAACGTCGGTCATGAGTTGCTCGTTCAGGTGGTGAGAGAGGGGAAAAACCGCAAGGGCGCTATGCTGACAACATATATATCTCTACCTGGACGTTATCTCGTCCTTATGCCGAGCAAGAGCAGTAGCGGCATATCTCGAAAAATAGAAAATGAAGCAGACCGGAAAAGACTGAAAGAGATAATGGACAAGATCGTCCAAGAAGAAGGGATGGGTTTTATTGTCCGAACAGCCGGTATAAACAGGACAAAACACGAACTTCTCCGAGACTACCAGATACTGTTAAGATTGTGGAAGGACATTAAGAAGAAAGCTGAAAAAACTTCGGCACCTGCTATGGTTTATCAGGAAAGCGATTTTGCCGTTAGGTCGCTAAGGGACTATTATACTTCGGATGTGGGTGAAATACTTGTTGATAACGTTGATACATATAAAAAAATGAGGGACTATTTTAAGGCTGTATCACCAAGAAACGTAAAGATGATTAAACAGTACAGGGAAGACACCCCCATTTTTGATAAATATCACATCGAGGACCAGATCAATGCAATTTACCAGGAGCGGGTAGATCTGAAGGCGGGCGGTTATCTTATTATAACACCCACGGAGGCGATGATTACCATTGATGTAAATTCGGGGCGTGCTTCGAACAGAAAGGATGTAGAGCAAACGGCCTTCAGAACAAATCTTGAAGCTGCCGAGGAAATAGCGAAACAACTTCGCCTGCGAGATCTTGGAGGGCTGATCGTAATCGATTTTATTGATATGAGGGATCCGAAACATAACACGCAGGTAGAAAAGGTATTTAGAAATAGTTTAAGCGTTGACAGGGCACGAATACAGCTTTCAAGGATATCCAGGTTCGGTATTCTTGAGCTTTCTCGTCAGAAAAAACAATCCACAATACAAGAGATCAGCTATAATGCTTGTCCTCACTGTAAAGGAACAGGGTTGAGGCCATCCCTGGAGTATCTGGCATTGAATACCTATAGAAGAATCAAGTCTGAGGCAGTCAAGGGGGATTATTCAGCTATTAACGTTATACTCCCTTATGAAGTAAGCGATTATCTGTTAAATCAGAAAAGAAGCGAAATGACCAAGGTGGAAACCCTTTATAACATTTCCATACATGTTTCCGGAAATCCGGGTATGCTCTGGGGTGAGAGTCGTTTTGAGGTGATAAAAAAAGAAGTTGCCGTGGAAGATTTATCTAAAGAAGCAAGTGAATCCATAAAGCAACCCGAAGTGTCGGATAAAGGGGAGGTTGAGTCCAGGATAACCGGTGGGGCCCTTTCCCCGGGCGGGCCGGATACCGGACCGATGAAGGCATCGGCTCCTGCCAGGAAAGAGGAGCCACAGAAGAAAAAAAGAAGTTATCGAAGAAGGAAACCAAGAGCAGCCGTTTCTCCGGCTGAGAAAGAAACAGAAACGGGCACTGACACCTCGGCAGATAAGGTGGAGCAAGAAAAATTAGAAGCAATACCTCCAAAAACTGACGAAATTAAATCGGAAACTCGCGAATCAGAGGAAATACCGGAAAAGCGCAAGAAGAAAATCAGCTTTTTCGATTTTTTCAAGATATAGGGAGTGGTTGGTTTAACCCCGGTTGCGTTCTCCGGCTGCCTATGTAGGGCCCGTTCCCCGAACGGGCCGATATCACCGTGAGCTTGTCGAACGACGGGCCGATGAGGGCGAGACCTTTGCAGAATGTTCAATTTTGTTCAAGTTCAAGGAAGGCGAAAATTTTAACCACAGGAATATATTGGATATTTCGAGGATTAAAATTTGAGTCTGACGCAGAAATTGGTCAAAAGGGAACGTTATGCAAAGGTCTCAGGGCATCGGTCCCTACTTGCTCCCCCCCAATTCCTTGGAACGCAAAGTTGCCGCTTCTACGGCGGACATAAGAGTCCCTCTTAGCCTGCCATCTTCGAGGGCCTTTATGCCGGCAATAGTCGTGCCTCCGGGGGATGTAACCATGTCCTTTAACTGGGCGGGATGTTTGTCTCCCTTCAGGCACAGTTTGGCTGCACCGACGACTGTTTGAGCTGCCAGTTGTAAGGATATATCTCTCGCTAGTCCCATTTTCACACCAGCATCTGATAGAGCTTCGATGATAATGAATACGTAAGCAGGACCGCTGCCGCTAAGACCGGTTACAGCATCCATAAGTTCTTCATTTACGATGACCGTAATACCTACGGAGTCAAAAATCTGACGAGCTGCAGCAAGATCCTCTTCGGTGGCATTGATGCCCCCCGCAAGGGCTGCAGCTCCCTCACCAATGAGGGCAGGGGTGTTTGGCATCACCCTGATTACGTGGATTCCTTTTTTCAGATATCCTTCAACAAATTTTGTTGGGATGCCGGCAGCGATGGATATGACCAGTTTCGATTTATTAATCACATTTGATATATCTTCAAGAAGTTCTCCCATGTTCTGAGGTTTTACCGCCAGGACGATAATGTCGGCGAAATTTGCCGCCTTTTTGTTGTTTTCCTCCGTGCGAACCTTATATTTTCCCTTTAAATAATCTAACCTGTTTTTTACTACATCAGATACAGTGAGATTATTAACAGATACCAGTTTGCCAGAAATGATTCCACTTGCTATAACCTCACCCATATTACCACCACCTATAATGCTTACCTTTTTGCCTTTTAACATCGCTGTCTTTCCCCCCTCGTTGTGGTTGTATTAATCCGATCAATTTTTGTTGGGTTTCGCCTTGCTCAACCCAACCTGCTTTTTTGATTCCCCCTCGCGTTTGTTGAATAAATATATACCTTGACTTTTAACCTTGCAATAATTATTTAAATTATTAACTTTGTGACAGACCCTAAGGAGAAATAATGTTTGTAGCTGGAAATTTTATCGAGGCACTGGCCAGGATCATCGATATAGGTCTTACCATTTATATGTGGATGATTATAATCAGGGCGGTACTCTCGTGGGTTAATCCCGATCCGTATAATCCTATCGTTATGTTTATCTATAGATCCACGGAACCCGTTCTTTACAGGATTCGAAGATGGATTCCTCTGGGAAATATAGGAATTGACATCTCTCCTATTATCGTCATCCTGATTATAATATTTTTGCAGAGCTTTCTGGTGAAAAGCCTGTTACAATTATCACTTCATTTCAATTGAAGGGGGTGACGTAAATGAAAAAGGAACCTGTTGACATAAACAATCAGAGTTTCAAGGTCAGATTCAGAGGATTCGATACCAAAGAAGTTGAAGCTTTTCGTCAGGCCGTGGCGAAGGAGTTAGAGGAGAGGACTCAGGAGAATAAAAGCCTCCAGGAAAAAATCGCAGAAAATCAGAGAGAAATCGCGGAACTCAAGTCTCTGCTGGGTGATAGAGAGAAGGCAGAGCTGGAGGCCAAAAGGAGAAAAGCTGAAATTGAAGAAACTTGCGCGTCCATGCTTAAAGAAGCCAGACTCACTGCCGAGGAGATATTAAAAGGCGCGCGGATAGAACGGGATAACATAAATGTTGAGATTGAAAACACGAGAAAATTTAAAGATCAGAGCGAAAAATATTTCGAGTCATTTCTGGAGTTCAACATTAAGCTGTTGAAGATGTGGAAAAAAGAAGTGGATAAGACACCATGATTTCAATAAAGGAAATGTCAGATGGTGTCGTCTTCAGTATCCGCGTTTTACCCAGATCGTCCCGGTGTGAGATAGCAGGAATTCAGGATAACTCTTTGAAACTAAAGATTACAGCTCCACCGGTAGAAGGCAAGGCAAATGAGGAGTGTATAAGGTTTCTCTCTGATAAACTGGGTATCAAAAAAGGCCAGATTAAAATCAAATCCGGCCATAAATCGAAGAATAAGACAGTTGCCATATCAGGGATAAATAAGGAAGATATTGAATCCATCATCCCGATTGAATCACAGCTTTGACAGTTTCGTAGGTAGTAGCGAGTGGGGTCAGTGGATGTTTGACCCCGGCTGTCGCAGTCGGCCCTACAAACGACCCCCCAGGAGAATATGTGGAGCCTGTTCCCCGAACAGGCCGATACTTTTTACGAAGCCATCAGCTTTGTTTCCATAAATTATTATGAGCAATGATAATCATTTCGGAGAGACAGAGAATATCCGCGTTGCAAAGGCCGCCTGGGTTGTCGGTGCCGCCACCTTTCTAAGTCGGATATTCGGTTTTATCCGGGATGTGGTTGTTGCCGGGTTCTTTGGAGCCGGCCTGGCAACGGATGCTTTTTTCGTGGCTTTCAGAATTCCCAATCTTTTAAGGCGACTCTTTGCGGAAGGATCTCTTACTATCGCCTTTATCCCCGTCTTTACAGAATACCTGAAGAAGAAGTCCCGGGAAGATGCCGTTGCGCTTGCCAGTATCGCCTTCACCCTCCTTTCAATTATACTGGTTCTGGTTTCATTCCTCGGGATACTGTTTGCTCCAGGGATAGTAAAAATCATTGCATGGGGATTTACTAAAAATCCGGATCAATACGGACTGACCGTATTTCTCACCCGGCTCATGTTTCCGTATATCTTTTTTATTTCCCTCGTAGCCCTGTGCATGGGCATCCTTAATTCTCTCAGACACTTTGCAGCGCCTGCACTGGCACCTGTCGTACTGAATATTTCCATGATAGCCGCTGTTTTTTTGTTCCGCGGCTTCTTCGACGAGCCGATAATGGCACTTGCCGTTGGTGTGATCATCGGTGGAGTACTGCAGCTTGTCATGCAATTTCCGTTTCTCGCTAGGATGGGGGTGAAGTTAAAGGTGAACTTTCATTTCAACCACCCAGGCATCAGAAAGATAGGTCTTCTCATGCTTCCCGCCATATTCGGTGCCGCTGTCTACCAGATAAACATATTTGTCAGTACTCTCCTTGCGTCTTTTCTTGCCGTTGGAAGCGTGTCGTATCTTTACTATGCCGACAGGCTCGTTCAGCTTCCCCTCGGTGTATTTGCGATTGCCATTGGTACGGCCTCGCTCCCCAGCTTTTCAGAACATGTTGCGGAGGGAAAACTGGATGAACTGAAAAAAACCCTTTCTTTTGCACTTCAGTTAATCCTTTTTGTTACCATACCGGCAATGGTTGCCCTTATTGTCCTTCGTGTTCCCATCATTTCTGTTCTTTTCCAGCGTGGGGCCTTCGATGTCGTGAAAACGATATATACTTCCGAGGCGTTGCTTTTCTACGCCGTGGGGCTCTGGGCATTTTCACTGGTACGGGTTATCGTGCCGGCTTTCTATTCTCTTCAGGACACAAAAACACCAGTCAAAATAGCCGTAGTGGCACTTTTCGTGAATATGGTTATGGGTGTTATCCTGATGTTTCCTTTAAAGCACGGCGGACTTGCCCTGGCTACATCTATTGCCTCTGCTGTCAATGTCATCATCTTGTACGTCATGCTTGAAAGGAGAATAGGGCGGTTTTTGGAAAGGGAGTTTTTCGTATCTCTTTTTAAGGTCATCTTGTCATCCCTTATCATGGCCGGAGCAATAGGAATTGTCGGTTACATTGTGCCATGGAATAACGAAGCGCCTTTTGACGACAGGCTTCTTTTCCTTGGGCTGACCATCGGGATTGGGATTGTGATTTTTATCGCCTGTTCTTACTTTTTTAAAAGCAGAGAGATGTTTGCTGTATTTAGAACAGTCAGGGGGAAATTGGGCCGCAAGTCATAGCTTCACAAGATTTTGTATTGACTTAAAAAAAGCAAAGTGGTAGTGGAAATGACCTCCTGGGACGGATGAAAGGGGAACGTAAAGGTATGTTGGACATAAGATTTATAAGAGAAAACATTGATCTCGTCCGAAAGAAAATGGAAGAAAGGGGTCAGGATATTGACCTGGATAGATTTTCCGATCTGGATCGCGGGAGAAGAGATATTCTGCAGGAAGTGGAGGTCTTAAGGAGCGAGAGAAACAAAGTCTCCAAAGAGATCGGTAAGCGAAAGCAGAACAAAGAGGACTCCTCTGATCTTATCGAGAGGATGAGTGAAGTCTCTGCACGGATAAAGAAACTCGATGAATCGCTCAAGGAAACGGAGTCGAATCTCCAGGACTTGATCATGATCATTCCTAATATACCCCACGAATCCGTCGTATATGGAACAGGGGAAGAGGATAATCCTGTTGTGAGGACGTGGGGGGGGAAGCCGGCATTTGATTTTGAGCCAAAGCCTCACTGGGATATAGGTGAAGACCTGAACATTCTCGATTTTGTCCGGGGAGCCAAGATTGCAGGCGCTCGTTTTACCCTGTATCGTGGGATGGGAGCCAGGTTGGAACGTGCCCTTATAAATTTCATGCTTGATCTTCATACGTCCGAACATGGTTACACCGAGGTTCTTACACCATTTATGGTCAATAGCCAGAGCATGACAGGAACAGGGCAGCTCCCGAAATTTAAAGAAGATCTCTTCAAGATAGAGGGTTTGGACTATTATCTTATCCCTACAGCCGAGGTTCCCGTTACGAATATCCATCGTGGGGAAACCCTGGATGAAAAGGATCTTTCCCTGTATTACGTGGCTTATTCACCCTGCTTCCGGGCTGAAGCCGGATCGTATGGCAAGGACACGCGAGGATTAATCAGGCAGCACCAGTTTAACAAGGTCGAGATGGTTAAGTTTTCAAAGCCGGAAACATCTTATGATGAACTGGAGAAGTTGACCCTTAATGCCGAGGAAGTTTTGAAAAGGCTCAATATCCATTACAGGACGGTTAATCTGTGTACGGGAGATCTGGGTTTTTCCGCTTCAAAGACATATGACATTGAGGCATGGCTGCCGGGGCAGGACACGTACAGGGAAATATCGTCATGCAGTAATTTTGAAGAGTTTCAGGCCCGCAGAGCCGGTATCAGATTCCGTCGCGAGGAAAGTTCGAAAGTGGAATTTGTGCATACGCTGAACGGTTCAGGACTTGCCATAGGCCGAACGGTTGTGGCGGTGCTGGAAAACTATCAGCAGAAAGACGGAAGCGTCGTCATTCCGGAGGCCTTAGTCCCGTATATGAATGGAGTTGACAGGATTACTCCGATAAAGTAAAACTAGTAAATACAGGTTTAGTCCCTTAAGTGTAAAGTTCGTGCAAAGATGGCAAAAGAATTTCTTTATGACTGATAGTCCTTGCAAAACTTAAATTCGAATATCGAATTTCGAAACTCGAAACAATATCGAATGACAAAAATACAAATATCTAAACGGGGAAGAGTTAAACTTTTGACAATAGAGTTAATACCACTTCTGTGGCGTTGATGTTTTGAACATTTGAATATTAGAAATTCGGATTTGT
>CAZGAK010000065.1:0-12574 GCA_964523565.1 uncultured Syntrophaceae bacterium
ATCTATATGCCCAATATTGCACAACTATATTTTTGCAACTGTTGAAGATGAGTTAGACATTAGAGTCTTTATTCACAACAACTGCGTTTTTTGCGCAGATATTGGTGTCAGCAGTGAAAAGGTACAAGGTACAAGATACAAGGACAAAGGATCAATGAAAAACCTTTAGCCTTTAGTTCTCAGTCCTCATTGCTCGTTGCTCAGCCCTTTGCGGCTTTGCCACATTAGTATAGTATCATAATAAATTTACCGACAAAATCAATATGCTTCTTTCGCTTTATCGTCTATTTGCTGGAGATATGCTATTCGATCGACAAGGGGTGGATGAGAGTAATAAAACCAGGCAAACAGGGGATGAGGATGAAGGTTTGCCAGATTATCTTTTGCAAGGCGTTTCAGTGCGTTTCCGAGGGATTTTGTTGATCCTGTAAGCCAATTCGAGTAATTGTCTGCTTCCTCTTCGTACTTTCGGGAAATTATGGCCATAAGCGGTGTAAAGAAAAAGGATATGGGTTTGAAAAGGGCGGACAAGAGAAACAGGCCGACATACGGAATATTTTGATCAAATCCGAAAGTCTGATACATGAATGACCAGTCTATAAGACGATAGGCAAGGAAGAAAATAAAGAAGGAAAGGGTTTCTATTAATAATAGCTGTTTCATAATATGCTTTTTCTTCCAGTGGCCTATTTCGTGAGCCAGTACGGACAATATTTCGTCACCTGAATGAGAGGAAAGGAGGGTATCGTATAAAACGATGCGCTTTGTTTTCCCCAGGCCGGTGAAATAGGCGTTCGTATGCTTACTTCGCCTGCCAGCATCTATCTGGTAAACTCCTTTAATCTTCAATCCCACTTTTCCCATTATGGAAATAATTCTTTCCTTCAGTTCCTGATCCTGAACCGGCTCATATTTGTTGAAGAGGGGAGCGATAAGAATAGGGTAAAGCCACAGGATGAGTAATTGAAAGAAGGCAAATAACATCCACCCCCACAGCCACCATGTTGTTTTCGCATAGTGAATAAGGGAGAGGAAGGAACCGAGGAGAATGCCTCCCAGAAATGCTGAAATTAGTAGGCTTTTAAAAAGATCGGTGACCCACAGTTTCAGACTTATCGTACTGAATCCGTATTTTCTTTCGATTACAAAAGTGCTGTAAAGGCTGAAAGGTATCTCAACGATAAATCCGATTAAAACGGGTATTGTAAAGAAGATAAGCCCCGATAAAATGAAATTCAGTTTGAAAGAGAGTATTATATTGACACACCAGGGAAGAAACCCGCTCAACAGGATAAGGAGCAAGACGATATCATCGGCAAAACTTGCAAAGGATCCGAATCTGGAGGAATCTACTGTGTAATCGGTCATGCGGGAGAGGGTTTCACCATCAATTTCGCCCTCAAAGACCTCAGGAACATTATGACCGAACGTGCGCAGATGGTTTACATTAATCCGTGTCAGGTACCAGCGGCAGAAAGAACTGATGAGGAAGAAGACGAGAAAAGATACAAGCAGAACATTATACTGAACCATGGGAAAACCTTACTCAAATCCTCTTATGAAAATAAGATATGCGGTTTAAGTTACCTCTGGGTAACATTGGTTATAAAGAGAATCAAAACTGTCTTTGCCGGTGGCAAGCATAAGGGTTAACGGCATTACCTTTTTTCCCAATCGTACCATCCTCTCTGCCGTTTCTCTTATATCCCACTGGGCATGTATATCTTCGCGAAGACGGGAAATATGGTAAAGCTCCCTGGCGTTAACCTTCATGGAAACCCTCTTTCGGTGAGCGTTGGTCAGAATATAGCCCGCCACCAGGGGAGATATATTTTTTATCCTGTCGTAGATTTCCTCTGTTTTCGTGATCACTTTCATGAACAGGCCATCCATGCCGATCTCACGTATTGTCGGTGGCATGGTAATGCCGAGCAGCGGATTGTACTCCTGACAGATTATTGTGGCCATTCGGTGTCTTTTCAGCTGGGCAAAGCAACTCGCACTTACTGTAACCTCAAAGTGCAGATCGGCATTCTCAAATTCTCTCAAAGGTGGATCATACGATTTTATATGTTTGAATGATGCTTTTATAACATCTTCTTTCTCTTTCATGTTCATCTTAGATACGATGGCAGTACATTGATCCATTGGACTGTCAGATGTTGAGTGGATTAGCGATGCTACAATCTTATCGTCAGCGTCGGGCGTGGCATAAAGGAGGGTTACATTATTATCAGTTTCGCTGAGTTTTGTTGTTTGATTTTCTTTCTTCCCAAATTTTTCTATCAGCCCCCTTGATTTTTCCTCAAGGGCATTTCTTGTCAAACTGTCGAAGCGGGTTGCCTCCGTGTATCTAACCAGCGATGGGGCAATATTTTTGGTTGTCTCATAAAGTTTTTCACCGTATTCCCTTACCTCTCTCAAGGGGTGGGCAGCACAGCGTCTCAACATCAACTCGAGATTTCTCGTATTCAGGGTCATCCCCAGCTGGGTTTCTGTTGCCATGGATATGGTGTATCTTGCGTCTTCTTTTGCCCATCCTTCCAGGGTAGAGTGGTTAGCAGGATCTGAAGCCATATCCTCGAATTTTTTGAAAATGTGCGATCTCAAACGGGAGTATAATTCCTGGTAAAATCTGTTTTGTTCTTCAATAGTTTTGATGAACAATTTTTCAACGCCGGATTCTTTGATCTCTTCAGGAATGACGAAATCATCTTTCAGGCGTATATATCTCTGTGATTTTTCCGTGTAGGAACAAAGACGGAACTTTTCTATTTCCTCAACTAACAGGCGGGATACACCGAGAACGTCAATATTAAAGACAGCATGTTCGGCTATGGAACTGTGCCCCATATCGAAGACGATATTACGGTTGGATTTTCTTGCACTTTCGACTTCTTTTCGGGATATTTCCCTTAACTCATTTACCGGCAGGGGATTTCTGCTGATGCGTGCGTATGCAGCGGAAATGGTTTCAGGTGTAAGATTTTCCACCTCCTCCGATAAAGAGGTTTTCATCTCTTTTATCGTTTCGTAATCCAGGTTAAAACCTGCAAGGATAATATCCAATGAAAATAATCCCCCACTCTGTGTTATTCAAGTTATTTAAATACTGGACAGCAGGATCTGTATTGAAATGGTAACAAAACGCGGTTTATATAGCAGGATTTGATTTCCCGGTCAAACGGCTTTTCCTGTTACAGAATAATTTAAGTTATTTCTGACTTATGCCGTTATTAACGAGAGATACTGAAGATTATTCCTTCATGAGAGACAAAAACAAAATGAAAGAACAACTCGTCAATGAATTGGATACAATGCGCAAAAGGATTGCTGAATTGGAAGCATTGGAATCCGAGCATAAGCGCACGGAGAAAGTCCTGAAAGAAGATATTGAAAAATTAAGACGAGTATTGAATGAGACGGTCGTCACCCTGGCATCAACAGTTGAAACGAGGGACCCCCATAGTGCCGGACACCAGAGACATGTAGCCAAACTTGCCTGCGCCATAGCAAGAGAAATGGGTCTTTCAGATGAGAATCTCAAAGAAATCAATCTGGCTGCCCTTGTCCATGATATTGGCAAGTTATCTGTGCCCGCTGAGCTCTTAACGAAACCTGACAGTTTAGGGGAGACTGAACATCTCTTAATCAAAGGCCATCCTCGAACGGGTTATGAGATATTGAAGAAGGTAGATTTCCCACAGTCCATTGCCCGGATGGTACTTCAGCATCACGAAAGAATGAATGGTTTTGGCTATCCCCAGGGTCTCTCAGGTGAAGATATTATGATGGAAGCAAGGATTCTGGCAGTAGCTGATGTGATCGAGGCGATAGCATCTCAAAGATCTTACCGGAAGGCTCTTGGCATAGATAAGGCGTTAAAGGAAATAAAAAGTTTCAAGGGGCTCCTTTATGACCCTGAGGTTGTTGACGCTTGCGTTAGAGTTTTTAACGAAAAGAGATTTAAATGGGATGAATAAAATTAGTTGATCGCGCAAACAGCAATTACTTTTATTCCCGTATCATAAGCGTTCCGCAATTAGGGCATTTTACCTCGTAGCAGGGAGTTCCTAATTGATGGGGCACTCTTTCTGCGCAGTTTGGGCAGAGACAATATCCTCCAGGGCCTGCCGCAAAACCACCACCACCACCGCGGCCTCCTTGTCCCCCGCCTTTCATGCCTCTGCCTGTTCTTGGGCCCTGACCTTTTGGGCCTGTTCCGTCTCCTCGTGGCATTTTACTTACCTCCTTGTAAATCTTTTATCTCAAACAGATTACCGTCATAATCCTTCACGAAAACAAGCAGTGCATCTCCCCTTGATATCCTCTTTGTTTCCAGACCTTTTGCCTGACAGTTTCTTGCAAATTCTTCTTTATTGTCCACTTCCAGGCAAAGATGTGCAACAGGGGTTATTTTCTGTTGCGCCGCAGGAATTACAAAAACCTCAACGGTGAAATTTTCGTTTCCATAGAGAATAAATTCACGTTCCAGGTCGGTATCAAATATCTTTTCTGCAAGCTCCTTATTAAGTACAGAAGTCTTTGTCTGTTGTAATCCTAAAATCCCACCGTAGAATCGATCTGCATTTTCCCGGGAACTACAGACTACAGCAACGTGATGCAGTTTCATGG
This sequence comes from uncultured Syntrophaceae bacterium, assembly GCA_964523565.1. Classification (GTDB taxonomy): domain Bacteria; phylum Desulfobacterota; class Syntrophia; order Syntrophales; family UBA6807; genus CAZGAK01. The sequence continues at coordinate 4,636 of CAZGAK010000065.1, forward strand.
TTACTCCTTCGATCTGTCTGCTCTTAACATTTCCCTCGTTTAATATTTATCATTTAATTTTGCAACAATTTCGTCTATTTTTTGGATGGCTTCTTCAACTGTTTTAACAGTTACGAATTCATATTCTTCCGCGAGTTCAAAATGTGGACAGTTAAGGCCAATAACGGGTGTTCCGCTTTTCATGGCGACGGCCATTTCCGATAGGGTGCCGGCGCCTCCATTTAGTGCAACGAGGATGTGGGGAGTCTTTGCGTTGATGATGTTTCTGGCATCGTACATCCCCGTATAAATTGGAATATCGACAAATTCATTGGGATAGCCCTTAAGGGGGAGCTTCTTGTCACTTGGAAGAACGGCAATTACAAGTCCGCCACCGCGATGGGCACCTTCAGAGGCTGCCTTCATCACGCCTCCGCCCCCTCCTGTGAGAAGAACATACCCCCGTTTTGCTATTGCTTCTCCCAGGGCATAGGCATCATCAATGGCAGAAGAACTGTCCTTATGACTTCCCATAACTCCTATGATAAAAGGTTTTCGTCTGACAGAGATGTTCGACATGGTTGATCCTTTATATCGTTGGTCAGTTGAGTCGAATACCTTACTTTTTGAGGAGATTTTCTTTTATTTTATCATGGATGAGTTGGGACGAGAAATTGTTCCCCATTACACCGACGCGAACCCCCACCATTGTTATGTTCTTTTCCTTGTAATCAACGGAAATACGAACATCTTCATCAGACAGCTTCGCTTCAATAGTTCCCTCTGATATTTTTTTGTTTTCTTCAATATCAACAGCCTTTATGTCCCGTATGGCCTTTTGGCAGGCTTCCCATACCCTCTCGTATGATGCGTGATAATTTGTTCGTAAGATTCCGTCGGTATAGAAGAACTTACCTGACTGGATGCCGACGACTGAATCTCCCATTTTTACGGCTGTATTGCAGCCAGACACAAGAATAATGCATATTGATATAAGTAAAACCCAATAAGTTTTCTTTAGCATATGAATCCTCCTTCGATTTTTGTATCTTTGAGTTTAAGGTTTCGAGTTCAAAGTTTCAAGTTAAAGTTTGGAAATTAGTGGTTTTCGTTGAGGCACTGGTTAATAGACGAAGCGCAAGTAGAAAGCTTGAAAAATGGCCCATCCCAGCACGGTAACAGTCAGCAATATACACCCGCCGGCGAGCATTCGATGAAGCCGGCTTTCCCTGTTTTTTTCATGGTAGCCAAGGAGAAAACCCAAGGCAATTCCCCCTGCAATTCCCCCCCCATGCGCCCAATTATTGATTCCGGGAACAAAAAACCCGAACAGAGCAATACCGATTACCCATCCCATAACCTGTTTGAAGATTGCCTCTCCGTAAAAACCTCCCCTGCTCTTTCCGTAATAGAGAGTGGCGCCGATCAGCCCGCATATACTGGCAGATGCCCCTATGGTAAAGGGAATACCGGCCAGATAGGAGATAAAAAATCCCACGATGCCCGTTAGTGTGTATATGATAAAGAAACGGTTCAGCCCGTATTCGGCCAATATAAAGGGGCCCAACTGACGTAGTGCTATCATGTTGAAAAAGATGTGTAGCAACCCGCCGTGGAGGTATGAAGCCGATACAAGTGTCCACCACCGGTGAAGCTGGTCTATGGGAAGAGTTCCCGTTGCGCCCAAAAGGAAAAGACTCTTGCCGGAGGGAGACAGAAAGGTTAGAGGATTCGCAGATAAACCGAGAGATGATGGATTCAACAAAATAGAAAAGATGTAGAGGGCAACATTGGTGTAAATGATGAGTTTGATAATATCATATGGGTTGCGTAAAAAACTTAAGGAAAATCCTCTTTTCCACCCGGTTCCAGGGTTTGAAAGACCACAATAAGGGCAGCGTGGCTCATCGTAACTGATGAGCTTTCTGCAATTGGGACAGAGGATAGATTTTTTGTCTAAGCGGGTCATCAGGATTGAAGAAGCCTCATCATTATCGGAATAGCGACAAAAGTTCCTATTGCGCTCCCAAGGTTTACGAAAACAACAAGCAGTAAAATACGGGTGATCTTATTATGCCAGAATCCACGTAACGTAGAGATATCACCCTTCAAATCAATAAAGTCTTTCACCTTTGGTTTTCTAATAGATACTTCTACGAGACCGGCAACCCAGCCGGCTGCTACCATGGGATTTAAGGATGTAAGTGGCGCGGCTGCCACCGAAGCAGCAATTGTAATCGGATGGGCAAGAACGAGAAGGGCTCCGAGACCCGCAAGGATACCGTTTACCATAACCCACCATTTAATCATATTGAGGCTGGTTTCGGCGCCGGAGTGAAAGAAACCTGTAATAATAAGACCAATGACGGCAAATGAAATTCCCCATGCCAACACTTTGCCAAATATGCCTTTAGGAGGGATTTTGCTTATATCGGAAAGATCGGTTTCCTTGCCAAGGTGTTTAAGGATTCCGGGAACATGACCGGCACCGACAACGGCTACGATTTTGGAGCCCGAAGCATGAGTAATAGAATGAGCCAGGTATTCGTCCCTTTCGTCAATCAACGTTGTTTTAACCTCAGGCACCTTCTTCCCAAAGGTCTGCAAGGCGAGTTCCAGGGCGTCTTGCTCTTTGAGTTTTTCTATTTCTTCTTCAGTTATTTCGTCTGTGTAGAAGATCGAAAGGAAAATCTCACCAAGGATCTTGATTTTACTGAAAAATCTCATCAAACGCCAGGTTCGGGACATGGTAACGCGGATATCCCGGTCGGCAAGTACAATTTCAGCCCCTGTTTCCTCTGCTTTATTTATGGCACGCAACATTTCTTCCCCGGGGTTGACCCCGAATTTATCCGCGAGCCTTTTTTGAAATGAGGCTATGAGCAGCTGTGCCAGTAACTGGGAAGTACGCTTTTCCTTGATTATTTTAAAGATATCCGTTTTTTCCCAGTTTTCCTTTTGCGTAATCGATTCATAACGGGATTTGCATAGCTCGACACATACCGTATCCGGCTTTTCTTCTTCAATGACCTGTTCGACAAGATCGGCACTTTCCCTGGAGACGTGCGCGGTGCCTATAAGAATAATTTCTTTGTCATTTATATTTAAGTGATGAATGTTTTTTCTCTGCATTATGAAATCTCGCGTTAAAATAGTGATGGAAACTAACAGTATTTGCCTGAGTTGTAAAGTAAAATGCAAATCCGTGTTGAAGGTCCTTTTGTACAGGTTTACCCTTGCATTAGAAAGTGCTATAAACAGAGCGATTAATCATGGGGGTCAAGAGATTTCAATGAGTGCTCAGATTAAAGTCGGAGACATTGTTAAAACAACAATCCATACCGTTGCCTTCGGAGGTGATGGTGTGGGCAGGATAGACAATATGGTTGTTTTTGTCCCCTTCACGGTAGACGGGGATGTTGTGGATGTGGAAATTAGAGAGGTCAAGAAGAACTATCTGCGGGGGAAAATTAAATCGATATCATCCTTATCGTCCAAAAGGATTGAACCGAAATGTCCGTATTTTTCCAAATGCGGCGGGTGTCAGTACCAGCATATATCATATGAAAATCAACTTCAGATAAAACAAAGGCAGATTGCAGAGTCCTTTGAAAGAATAGGAAAAATTGCATCACCTCCATTGAAAGAGATCATCCCTTCGCCCCGGATATTTAATTACAGGGGAAAGGCCGAGTATCACCTCGATTTAAGTGACATGAAGCATCCCCGAACAGGTTTTATGGATATAGAAGGGGGCACATTGGTGGATATTGAACGGTGTGAGATCGTAGATGAATCCATCAACCGGGCTTATCGTCAGTTCCGGAAAGATCTTGCTTCAGGGAAGAATGCTTTTCAGGGTGACAGGTGTAACTTCTGGTCGGAGTCTGGTGGTAATAAAAGATATGAGAATGAAGGTGATCCCATTGAATTCAAATCTATAATGAGAACAGTAAAAGGCAAGGAACTCAGGGTACCTTACGGGGGGTTTTTTCAGGCGAATACTTCCCTGGTAGATTCATTGGTTGAACAGGTCATAAAGATGAGTGACCTGACATATTCAGATGTCGTAGTTGATTGCTATTGCGGGTCAGGTCTCTTTTCTCTTTTCCTGTCCCCGCGCGTTCGTCAGGTCTATGGCATGGAAATGGATGGCGAAGCGGTCCATTGTGCGAGGTTTAACTTTCAGAAATATCATTTGTCAAATACGGAAGTATTTGAGGGAAGGGTAGAGGAGATATTGAAAAAAGATTATATTAAGGGGAAGAATATCGATGTCGTGCTCCTTGATCCCCCCAGGATAGGCTGTACAAAAGAAGTGCTTGACCGTATTATGAAAGTGAAGCCGAACAGGATAATCTATGTTTCCTGCAATCCGGCTACTCAGGCGCGGGATATCAGATATTTGAATGACCGGGGATTTTCCCTTTTAGAGCTCCAGCCCATAGATATGTTTCCCCAGACAAAACATATAGAAGTCATTGCCTTTTTAACTCGTGTTTCGCGATCAAACAGTTTATAAAACCATAAATCACTTTACATCTTCCGGTAATTTGGATTAAAAAGAGGGGTATGTGGAAGGATTCGAAATGATAGTAGAACCAAAAGATGCGGCAACCGTCATACTCCTGAAAAAACCTCATGGTACTGGTGAGGAGGGCTTCAAGGTACTGATGGTATTAAGGCATCCAGACAGTAAATTTGTGCCCGATTCCTATGTGTTTCCAGGGGGATGTCTGGATGAGGATGATTATGCACCGGAAATGGAAAATCTCTGCACCGGTATGGATCAGCAAAGAGCCTTGGATGTGCTTGATAATATTGTTTCCCCGGAAACGGCGTTGGGTGCCTGGGTTGCCGGGATACGGGAGACATTTGAGGAGGTTAGTCTTTTGTTGGCATATCAGAGGGATGGGTCCCTCATAAAGTTTGATTCAGAGGATATGGTAAAAAGATTTTGTTCCTACAGGCTATCCCTCTTTGATGGAAAGCTGAAACTGAAAGACCTTCTCCGGGAAGAAGACTTGACGCTTGCAGTTGACCGGCTTCACTATTTTTCTCACTGGATTACCCCGGAGTTTTTGCCCCTTCGCTATGATGTGAGATTCTTTGTGGCTGAAGCTCCAGAAAGGCAAGAAGCCATTCATGACGGGGTCGAATTGACAAAACACGTATGGATTACTCCTCAAGATGCTCTAGGTCGTTTCAGGGAGAAAAGGTGTAATATGGTCCTCCCGACGCTGGTGACCATGAAAGAACTTTCTCAATATAAGACAATTGATGAGGTCATTCGAACAACTAAAGAAAAGAAAATTAATGGAATTCTCACAAAAATGGTCGAGTCCAATGGCGAAATCGTAGAATACATGCCCAATGGGCAGGCATTCAAAGGTATGCCTCGTTCGATATAAAGATTTATGAAATAAGACTAAATTTTCACCTTTACCTTAATCTTCCCTCATTAAAGGAGAGGAGATTCCAGGTTTGGTTGAGTATACGAAACCCAACATAACGGCTCTTATAGGAGGTTTCCTGTGAAATTGGATAGTTTATTCCGGCTCGACGGTAAGGTGGCACTGATTACCGGCGGGGGAAGGGGCATCGGAAAATTTATTGCCACAGGTTTTGCTGAGGCGGGGGCAAATCTCGTTATTACCTCCAGGAAAATGAAAAATCTCGAAAGTACTGCCCGGGAATTGGAGAAAGAGTTTGGTATAATAGCTCTTCCTGTCGCGTGTGATGTTTCCAGAGAGGAGGATATTGATAATTTGTTGAATGTCGTGCAAGAGAAATTTCCACGCATTGATATCCTCGTGAATAATGCGGGAGCAACTTGGGGGGCACCCACACTGGAATTTCCCCTGGACAGGTGGGACCATCTCTTTAATGTCAATGTGAGGGGCGTCTGGATACTTACCCAGAAGATTGCCAATATAATGAAGAAACAGGGTGGCGGAAATATCATCAACATTTCATCGATCATGGGGTTCAGGGGTTCGGATGAAAAAATGCACCCCGCCGTTCCCTATAACTCAACAAAGGCGGCAGTTAATGCATTAACCATGAATCTTGCCGTGAAACTTGCGCCCCATAATATCAGGGTGAATGCTATTGCTCCCGGTTATTTCCGCACGGATATGATGGCCTATATAGAAAAGCCTGCGTTCGAAAAGGCCTATGGCGAGACGATGAAAACAATTCCAATGAGGAGAGTCGGAGATATTGATGATATGAAAGGAGTGGCCGTCTTTTTGGCTTCCGACGCTTCAGCATATATGACCGGCCATGTTCTGGTAAACGATGGAGGTTTTCTGGCTAAATAATAAAGATAAAATCAGGAGAAGGGCTGGACTTCCAGAGACCTTTGCAGAATGTTCAATTTTGTTCAAGTTCAAGGAAGGCGAAAATTTTAACCACAGGAATATATTGGATATTTCGAGGATTAAAATTTGAGCCTGACGCCGAAATTGGTCAAAATGGGACGTTATGCAAAGGTCTCTTCTAAACAACCAGGTGGGGAACTTCCATTTCTCCTTTGTTAAAGGCCTTAAAGAAGGCCTCGACAACTCCGGGGTCAAAGTCGGTTCCTGAACCTTTGATAATAATCTCTTTGGCATCGAAGGGAGACATTGCCTTGCGGTAGGGACGATCGCTGACAAGGGAATCGTATACATCTGCCACCGCGAGAATCCGGGCCTCCATGGGGATCTTTTCACCTTGTGTGGAACGGTAACCAGAACCGTCAAACTTATCATGATGGGCCAAAATGATGGGAATGATCCGGCCCAATGGCCCGCCTACAGGATGCAGTATTTCGGCCCCCTTATGTACATGGCGCTTCATCTCCTTAAACTCTTCCTGGGTCAGTCGGCCCGCCTTATAAAGGATTTTCCGACTGATGTCGAGCTTTCCAAGATCGTGTATTAAGGCGGCTGAACGGACATCTTCAATCCGCTCGGGACTTAACCCAAGGTAGGATGCAATCTTGGCCGAGTAAATCGAAACTCGGTAACAATGATTTTCGGTGTACTGATCCTTGGAGATAAACTGGCGCAAGATGATCAAGAGACCCCGGTAGGTTTCTTCCAGTTCCTGTGTCCGGGCTTTGCTGCGCTCGTAGAGTGTGCCCATCGCATAGGCTGTAATCACCAAAATCCCGCCCCATGCCGTAAATTCATACCACCGGCCTTCCACGAAATAGAATAGTTCTGTCTTGCTAAACAGGACTGGATTAATATAGCCAATGAGACCTACGAGAAAGATGCTGGCGAATGCCGTCAGGGTGGCATGTCGTCGTCCGTAATAATATGCAGAAAACAGGGTGGGTATTGTGTATAATCCGAGCAACATCTGCTGTGAAGTAACCAGGTAATTCATGATACCTGCGATAAGAATCATGGATAGGATCAGCAGCAGTTCTTTGTTTACTTCCTCGAATTGGCGTATTATTTGTGCCGTCCACCCTGGTTTGGTCTCATAGGTTTTGGTTCCGTATAAAAGGGAGAGTGTTTCAGATGACGTATCGGTTTCCTGCGAGAGAATTCCTTCCGGGTGCGTTGCATCAATCTGTTTCTCATCGTTTTCCATTTGTCATGCCTTCTCCGGTAGAATCGCTGCAGGAGCAGTGCTATTGATAAGTCTATGATCGGCAGGGCACCTCATTTGCTTTAGCAAAACTTTCCACAACACCGTTTTTTCATACTTGTTTTGAAGGAACTTAGGGTCCCCCCCCCTTTTTTTTTTCTTTTTTCTTGATTAGAAAATATTATCTTGCTATATTTTAAACAATTATAATCAAAGGTCTCCAAGTATCACTTGTTCTATACAAACATTCGGGACATCAAAAATTCTGAAACAGTTGCCCATAATCTCTGCCGTACCAATTGATATGAAACTGGTTATAATGAGACCTGGTTTATTTAAGTCAAAAGAAAATTAAATATATTTATAAATAATATGC
>CAZGAK010000066.1:0-11733 GCA_964523565.1 uncultured Syntrophaceae bacterium
GATGCTGTTACCATCGCCGAGGACATCAGCGGTATGCCGGGACTGGCCGTCCGGCGCTCTGAAGGTGGTGTCGGTTTTGACTACCGTTTGGCCATGGGAGTTCCTGACTATTGGATACGGCTTGTCAAGGAAGTACCGGATGAAGATTGGTCCATGGGGAATCTTTGGCATGAACTGACCAACCGGAGAATGGACGAAAAAACAATCGGGTACGCCGAGTCTCACGACCAGGCTCTCGTGGGAGACAAAACCCTGATATTCCGGCTTATCGATTCAGACATGTATCACCACATGCGCATCAGCGATGAAAACCTAAAGGTTGACAGAGGTATTGCGCTGCACAAACTCATACGTTTTATCACTCTGGCTACAGTCGGCAACGGCTATCTCAATTTTATAGGCAATGAATTCGGACATCCCGAATGGATCGACTTCCCCCGTGAAGGTAATGCGTGGTCCTACCGCTATGCGCGACGTCAGTGGCATCTTGTGGACAATCCTGATTTGAAGTATCGCTTTCTTGCCCGCTTTGACCGGGACATGATTGCACTCGCCAAACGTTTCCGGATTCTGGAGTCTTCGGAAATCCGCCTTTTGTATGAACATTCAGACGATAAGGTGTTCATCTTCCAACGGGCCGGTCTTTTGTTCGTGTTTAACTTTCACCACGCGCGTTCCCACGTTGACTACCGTTTCGAAGCACCGCCCGGAGAATACCGGATGATTCTTGACAGCGATGCTACGAAATACGGTGGTCACGGCCGGTTGGACCCGGATCAGTATCACCTGACCCTTCTCGATACCTCATGGGACTGGAAACGGCATTTACTCAGTCTCTATCTCCCCACCCGCACGGCTCTGGTACTGAAGCCTGCCTCCCCTGAGAAATGATTTTTTTTACCGCTGCGACGTAAAGGCCGGAGATATAGATAGTTTTCCCTTTACTACTGAGAGGACGGCAAAGGGAAACCGCTCACGTTTAAACCCATCTCAAAATACTGTATTTCTCATCAAAAAATACAGTATTCACCCCATTCATTTATTTGTCCTAATAATTTAGAAATAAATTGGCTCAGGTTTTTTCTTCGATCAATCGTATTCATTTTATCGAAGGATAGAATAACATTACGTAAAAGGAGAAAGTAGGCAATGATAGAAGGTAGAGTAAAATGGTTTGATGAGAAGAGAGGTTACGGGTTTATCGAGAAGGAAGAGGGGGGAGATGTTTTCGTTCATTACACAGCTATCCAGGACAGTGGCCTCAAGACTTTATATGAGGGTCAGCGCGTAAGTTTCGATGTCGAGAATGGACAGAAAGGTCTGGCAGCGACAAATGTGAAAGTCATGTAGGAGATTTTTAATCATTAATAACGAGAAAAAATGGGGGTTAAAGGATGGAAAAGGTATTTATAAAAAGGTCTGATCTGGTTGGCATTCAAGCTATTTATCGCGGTGGTGAACTGATCTATAAAGATCACCAGGCCGAGATAGAGATGGAAGTCAGTCAGGTGCACGGGATAGATAAGAAGGACGGGGATAACGATCAAAGAATATGAAGAGTGAAAGAACAACAGTCCTTCTCATAGCCCCTGAAACTGGAAGATTGTCGGAAGACATGGGTCCGCTGGCACGATACATCTCCGGTAAGAGCGGTGGAATGGGGGAAGTCATTACTGCATTGTGTGAGGGGCTCACGGAGAGGGGTATCGACTGTCATCTGGCAACCCTGAATCTGAAGAAAAGATTCCAGAGGGAAAACCATATGAACGAAGACGAATGGCGGGCAATCAGGTACGGTATAGATCCCGATAGAATACATCTGGTCTGCTCTGCCGTCTTTGCCGATCTGCCCAGTGCCTATTCGGGGAACTCCGGATTAAACGCTTCGGAATTCCAAAGAGAAGCTGTCAATCACATCATAAAGAAAGTCAGGGCGAAAAACGGGGGACGACTTATTATACATAGCCACGACTGGATGGCAGGTGGAGTGATTACTGCCTATGCTAAATCGAGGGGCTGCCCGGTACTCCATACGGTTCATAATGGTTTTACCGGTCATATCCCTCTTGATATGATGTTTAGCGTGAACCTCAATCAACTGTCAGGTCTTCTTTATTTCTCAGAAGAACATGGAAAGAGATACATCGACTGCCAGGCGACTGCTATCAAAAATGCCACGTTAATCAATTTCGTGGGAAAAAAATTTCTTGAAGAAACCGTGAATGATTATTTTTTGGACAGGTATGTTATTCCGCCGAGTGTCAGACAGGAAGTAAAGGAAAAATATTACCACGGTTCTGCATTGACTATCATCAATAGCCCTTCACCCGGCATGTATCCGGAAAAATGCAATCATCTTGTCAGGAAATATGGACCCGATGGCGACGTGTTTGCCGCTAAACGAGAAAACCTCATGGAGTTTCAGAAAAGGACAGGGCTTATAGTTAATCCCGATGCGATTCTTCTCTACTGGCCGTCAAGACTGGATCCGTTACAAAAGGGGGTTGAGCTTCTTGAGGATATTGCCCTGAAATTCGTTATAGAACATGGTGATGTTCAAATTGCAATTGTGGCAGATGGCGTGGGAAATGATCGGGCACATGAGGAGATACTCGGAAGAATTGCCTGGGCCTCTGGAAGTAAAATAACCTATCAACATTTCAGTGAGGAACTTTCCATGCTTGGCTATGCGGCCGCAAGTGATGTATTCGGCGCCTCTCTATATGAGCCCTGCGGGCAGATAGATCAGGTGGGAAATCTCTTCGGTGCGACAGCCACAAATCGCGACACGGGCGGTTACCACGACAAAATCAGAGAACTGAGATTGAAGATTGACGGTGCTCATCAGGATGTGGGAAACGGATTCCTTTTTAGAGATTATGATTCCGGTGGATTGTGGTACGGATTGGAAAAGAGCGTCCACTTTCACAGAAGATCCGCAGAAATAAGGGAACCGCAAATCAAAAGGATTATGTGCGAGATAAGGGAGAAGCATGATCTGAAAAACATGGTTGCCGAGTATATCAGCGTATATGAAAGGCTGAATGGCGGAAAACCTCTCGTTTAGACCTTTCCCTTTTATCCGTAGTATATGTGTTTTGTTTAATTTTTGTGACCGTGAAAAAAATAAGGCATATTTTGATCGTTATTTGTAAAAATAAGAAAATATTTTTCAGAGAAACAGCCATGTTGGAGAAAAAAGTATTTCAAATCAGATCAAAAGAAGACGCCAGAAGCCTTGCCGGGGAGATCAAATACGACGATAAAAGTTTCCACTATTACTCGCCCTTGATGGGCTTATCGGGATGCGTGGTTACGATACGCTGGCAATCCGAGCAGAAGGGATATTCAATTTCGTCGTCCGGTTCCGGTTGGTGTGAGGAGGAAGAAAGTACCTTTAAAAAAGTTGTTGAACATCTCTGGCAAGAAAGAAAATTTATCAATGCGGAATTGAGATATGCCGAATCTGTGTGATACTTGAAATTTACCCGGGAAAGATGAACATAGAAATTTATGGAAATAATACGTTGTTAGTTTACACTTAATGAAAGGAGATTATTATGATTGTCAAAAAACAATACCTTAAGAGCAGACCTGTATGCAAGGTCACCTTCGGATTACCCGGGGAAATGACAAACGACGCTGTGTCAGCCCATCTTGTTGGTGAGTTTAACAACTGGGCTCTTACCGCAACCCCAATGAAAAAGCTAAAAGATGGATCGTTTACGGTGACGATTGATCTTGAACGGGGGGGAGAATATCAGTTTCGTTATTTGATCGATGAGACAAAGTGGGAAAATGCTTCGAATGCTGACAGATATGCGCCAACCCCTTATGGGGATTGTGAAAATTCGGTAGTTGTTGTTTAAACATGTACAAAACTTAAAAGTTGTTCTGCTTTATCACAGTGTTATGGAACACCAAATGTGGTGTGGCGCTATGGTTAAAAAATCCCCCGCATAGCTGCCTTGAAATTATTAATTTTTTTCATGCAACCATTGAATTAGGTGTAGAAGATCAGTTTAATCTCTTATAAAGTAAAGCACGCATATCGTATTCCATAGCAAATCCATCTCAGAATACTGTATTTTTTATTAAAAAATACAGTATTCACCCCATTTATTTATTCCTCTTCATGCTTTATTACCCCCTGTCACCATAAAAATATGGGAAAATAATTAATAAAATGGTTAAGGAGAAAAAAATGGAAAAAGGAAGTGCGTTTGGAGTTTATTCAGACATGTTTAAAGCGTGGGGGGATCTTTCCAGTTCCTGGGCAAAGTCTATGAGAGGCATGCCCCTCTTCAAGCCAGCGGAGACGGATAGCTGGTTTAAGCCCTTTGGGCCCTTTGGGGATTACTTCAAAGACTGGGGTAACATATACAAAGGCTTCACGGAGGTTATGAAATTCACGGAGGTCATGAAAGGCTTTTCGTGGCCGTATGAAGGAACGAAAGATCACAGCCGTACGATGATGGAGGGCATTAATTCCTATGTGAAGATCTATGATGCATGGATCAAAAACATGGACAAGATGGGGAAAAAACAACTTGAACTGGTTCAAGGGTTGGCCACCGGTAAGGAAGTAAACGTGGCCGAAATGTTCGATGACATAAGTAAATCTTATGCCGATATATCGAATAGTTTAATGGAATCGTTAAAAGGCACAACTCTTGAGGAAGCGTTCAAAGGGGTAGAGGAGGTAAACGAGGCCTTGAAGCAATTTGCAGATTCCTTTCCCGAGGAGCAGAAGCAGACAAAGGAAATTTTCCAGACATTTTGCAGTTCTTATGTCAAGATAATGAATTCCTGGACTGCATCGACGAGGGACGTAAGCAGGACTTTACCGGATATGCTGGGTAAAGGCGAAATATCCGCGGATGCATATAAGAAGATGGTAAATACTTGTGGCGAGGCGTCAAAAGAGTCCGCAGGTGCGCTTCTTGGTCCGCTTTCCGTTTTGCTTCCGGAATATAAGGATATGATAGATGATGTAACAGACTGGACAAACAATTATTTTGATCTGTTAGCTTCCCGGATTGAAGTACTTCTCAATCTCTTTCAGGGGATAACAAAGTCATCAAGCGAAATGTCCATGTTTGCAAATGAAACGTTCGGCAAAGGTGAGATAAGTTCAACGGAGGAGCTTTACAATTCCTGGTCTGAATTTTATAGAAAGGCAGCGGTCAACTTGACGGATAACGTTCATTTTTCTACTACACTATCCAATTTTGTCAATTCTTTCGTAGAATATGTAAAGTCGACAAATAATTTATATCGACACACAATGACCCCTCCATTTCCCCGCAAGGAAGAGGTGAATAAAATTTATGCCAGGATCGAGGAAATGGCCACGGTGGTGGAAAAGAAGGGGGAACCCCAGAAGAAGACCATGAAATCAAAGCAGGCAGAATCTTAGGATTCCTGCCGGCGAAGGAAGGCAGGGTTTGTGCGCCCTGTAAAAAGGGGGCAAAACTACAGTCAATCAAGGGGGCCGGTGGGTGAGGATGGGAGAACCAGAATCACCCACCGCCCGGCAATCCGCAGAGACATAAGCCAATAAAAGAAAGGGTATTTGACTTACTTTGCAAAGAAAACTCGATTTTTCCCCTGCTCCTTGGCCATATACATCCCCCCGTCTACCCTTTTGAGAAGAATTGTCAGTTCTTCTCCCGGCATGTATTCTGTAACTCCTGTACTTATCGTTTTGTGAATTTCCGTGTCCGGTCGAGGGGAAAATGTTTCATCTTCAAATTCTTTTCTGATCCTTTCTGCAAGAAGTATTGCCGCTTCTCCCTTTGTTTCGGGCAGAATCAGTGTAAACTCCTCACCGCCATACCGGTAGCCTGAGTCCGTTTTTCTCAGGCATCTCTGAATTACCTGACCAAGTCTCATCAGAACCTGGTCGCCTTCCAGATGACCGTATGTATCATTAAAGTGTTTAAAATCATCAATATCAAGCAGTAAAAGTGACATAGGATGGTTATAACGGTTTGCCCGGTCTACTTCTGCTTTCAACTGAGAATAGAAAAATCTTGAGTTATAGAGTTTGGTAAGTCCATCTGTTATGCTCAGTTCCATATATTTCCTTTCACTTTCCCTGAGAGCATCCTCAGCAAGTTTCCGTGCCGTAATATCTTCAAGGGTTTCGATAGCATATTGTAATATACCACTTGAATCCTTGAGTGCTGCCGCCGTAAATCGTAGCCATTTTCCACCACGTCCAAGCGCCGGGAAAAAGTCCGTTGCTTCATACGCATCTTCAATTAATTCGGATTTATTGCATTTGCCGGCGTACCATACAGGCACTTTGTATGGAAGTTCGTCTACAAGCAAGTCAGCCATACAGGGTCTCTCCTTCTCGTAGAATGCCTTCCATTGCTGCCTTGTGCCGACCACTTCATCAGCCGTTATCCCGCTCATTACTTCCAGCGCTTTATTCCAGTGGGTTACTATATGATCTCTGTCAATGACGAATGTGGGCACGGGTAAACCCTCGAGGACGGTCTTCAATCGTTGTTCGCTTTCTCTCAACGCGTCTCCCGCAATCCTGAAATCGGTTATGTCTTTGAGAGTTTCGATGGCACCGATTATGCGTCCCTTTGAGTCTCTCAGTGTCGCTGCGGTAAAGCGGAGCCATTTTCCCCCATTGCCTAATGCCGGGAAGAAATCCGTTGCTTCATACGCATCTTCAATTAATTCGGACTTATTGTATTTACCTACGTACCAATCAGGTACTTTGTCCGGCAGTTCGTCTACAAGCAAGTCAGCCATACAGGGTCTTTCCCTGTCGTAGAATGCTTTCCAGTGCTTCCTTGTGCCGATAACTTCATCAGACTTGATTCCACTCATTTCTTCAAGTGCCTTATTCCAATGGGTTACTCTGTGGTTCGTATCTATTACAAATGCCGGGATGGGAGATCCCGCCATGATGTCTTTCAATCTTAGCTCACTTTCCTTGAGTGCTTCTTCAGCAAGTTTGCGTTCTGTGACATCTTCAAGCGTTTCTATGGCACCGAGTATATGTCCTCTGGAATCCCCCAGAATAGCCGCGGTAAACCGGAGCCATTTTCCCTCATTACCGAGTGCCGGAAAGAAGTCCGTCGCTTCATACGCCTGCTCAACGAATTCAGACGGGTCACAGGAGGCGGCACCGTCATACCAGACACAGATATCTTCTGAATGTTGATCGATTAAAAGATCTGCCATGCATGGTCTTTCTTCGTTGTAAAAGGCTTTCCAATGCTGATTCGTTCCGATTACTTCTTCAGCCTTGATTCCGCTCATTTCCTCCAGGGCTATATTCCAATGGGTTATTATATGATTTGTGTCTATAACGAAGGCTGGTATTGGAGATCCTGCCAGTGTGGCCTTCAAAGCCTGTTCGCTTTCCAGCAGTGCTTCACCTGTTTTCGCAATCCTTTCACTCATTGAAGCAAATACGAGGCCAATGCCTATAAATATGATGGCCCGGAACAGGTCGTCGAGAATTAGTATATGCGGTCTGAAAAGAGTGTGGCTGGCAAGAAGGATTACCGCCAGGAATACAGGTACGATTAAACCTTTTTTCTTCCACCAAAGGGATGCTAAAATTATTGGAATGTAAAAAAAGTGGGTGAAGATCGCACCATATTCGAGTACGAAATGAAAATAGTACGTGAGAAGAGAAGATACAGCCAGGAGAATAGCCATTATAAAGAGTTTGTATTTTTCTCCCCCGGCCTCAAGAGTTTCTGTCATGTATTCACCTTTGAAACGAACAACTTAACTATCCTTGCTGTTAAGAATATACTTAAATCAGCCAACGAGTCAATAATATTTATTTGCGTGTCTCCTGGGGTTCGTTTATTTCTTGATTTTCTCTTTACGTTTATTATATTAAGAGGAACTTTAAAAAAAGCTTCGCTACTATTGGATGAGGTGAAAATGGGAGAATTCCTTAAAGGCAACTATCCGGTAATTACATGTTGCTGCAGAGAATGCGGAAAAACTGAGGGAGAAGACGGTGACGGCTTCATCCATACGTTTGATGAAATAATGGACTTATCAGGAGAGGAAAGGGAAGCATGTGAGTGGTTTTCTGAACGAATGGATGATGATCCTTTCCCGGAGATCTTGCAAATGTCGCAAAACCATACGAAGGAAGAGATGATTCATATTTTTATTCTTGAAAACCTTATAGAAAAACTTATGACGAGAAGACCCATATGTGAAACATGCTTCACGAGAAAAAGGAGAGAGAAAGTTTTATCTTGAATTGTAATCTTTTAACCAAACGTTTAGTATATAAACATCCCATCTTCATAAATTCTTACTTTTTCTCCGGACCTTAAATGGGCATCCACCGTCTTCTTTTCTGTGTTGACCAGATCCCAGTGAAGAGCCGAATCGTTTAATCCGAGTTTTTTCTTCAACTCTTTTGTCAATTCTGCCGGATTTCCATCGTATGTATCGGAATAAGATGCCCCGACAGCGATGTGACAGTTTCCGTATCGGCCTCCGTAATTTTCGTCAAACAGTGTATCTGCCATGAATTTGTTAATCCTGGAAAAACGTTTATCTGTCAGTGAAAATTCTCCCACTTTATTGGCACCCGCATCCATGGATAACTGTTTGGATACAAAATCTCTCCCGACCCTGGCATTGATTTTGACTGCCTTGCCCTTTTCAAAGGTTAATCGCACGCCTTCAACGTAATTCCCGCTCCGGAAAGAGGGTTGATTAGCAAAATAGTATCCTTCCGTTCCTCTCCAGTCCGGTGAAAGGAAGAGTTCGAAACTGGGAATGTTGTGGCCTGAAACCCCGACCCATTTTCTTGACTTCCCCGGTTTTATCTTCAGGTCAACATGGTCTGATTGAACATGATAATATGCGACATCCATACTGTTCATCCATTTTTTTATCATACCGGCTTTTTTATGAATAGATTTCCATTCTGAAACAGGATCAACCCTGTCCAGGTAACATGCCTTGATGATCTGATTAGTGTAACTTTTCAGGGAAAGTCTGGCCTGTTTGGCAAGCTCAGGTGTCGGGTATGTACATAATGTCCAGCCGAATTCTCCCTGTTCTTCCCTCTTTTCGAGGATTTCGCGGAACGTTTTTCTTGCAACGAGTACCTTTCCTATTTTTTTCGGGTCAATTTTACGAAGGTGGGTGAGAGATTCCGGTGCATGAAGATAAATGTTGCCGTTCAGATTTTCATAAAATTCCCTTTCGCCGGGCGCATGGAACACAAGCTGTTTGTTATTGGCCTTTTTGAAAAAGTTGCGTTCCATGTTCCATGTGAGCCCCATACGGGCTACAGGATTCATGCCCATATCGAGGAGTTTGGCATGAAGAATCTCTGCCAGCTTTATTGCGGGTGGTTCGTATCGAATCAGCACGATATCATTTTTTTTGAAACGACCCTTTCTGGCCGTTTTTAACCCCCATATCAGTATATCTGCATAATTGTTCAGTTGCCTTGCTGTCATTCCCATCTTCGTTCCCTTTCATTCTTGGTTAAATTAAAACATTGCCGGTTTACAGATAATCTCCCTCACTTTTAGATCAAAGAGATTGGAATTGCTTCGCTCAGTCTGCACTCTGCCAGATGTCTATGATTTCCTCAAATCTATTTTGTTATTTTTCATCCTAAGCTCTGAATAAAGCCTTCTCCCGATCTTGAGGCCGATATCGATAAAGTCAGGCCCGTATTCCTTGCCCGTAGCGGTTCGAAAGGTGTCTCGAATTTTTTCTATTCCCTCTAACCCGGGGATAAAATGGTCTAATACTGTTGAAAGGGGAATTTTTCTGGGTATTATAATATCCCAGATCATTTCCGTAAAGTTGTCGGGACCCCAACGGAATTTATCGGCATCGTAAAGGGCATCGGAAAGAAGTTGATCCGTGGGATTAGCCAATGGGTGGCATGGCTTGAATGCCTCGTGATTTTCTATGGCTTGAGACATGGCCTTCCGTTCATCATGCCCGAGATCGAAACCTTTCAGTATTTTTCCAGCTTCCTTTGCGCCCTCAATGGCATGATCTTTGTGTGATCTCTTGATATCGTGTAACACACCGGCCAGGTGAGCAAGAAAAACCATCCGTTTTAATGTAATTCCTTTATCTGTATGAGTTCCCTGAATCAGCACAATAGCTCCGCTGTCAATGGCAACTTTCCGTGCGTGAGATAGGCCGTGGCCGTATGAACTTTCATTCTTTGCTAAAATGTCAAGGCAGGACTGAACAACAGGGTTATTTTCAAAGAGACGCCGGGAATCATCAACCTCTCCGGACTTTTCACGGTAAAAACGGGGAGTTTCAAAAGTAGCGGCAATCTCTTCGCATATCCTTCTCGCTTCCTCATACGCGTCATTAATCATTCCATATTCCCTTTTTTCAAATCCGCAATCCAGCGCGAAAATTGATGAGGGGTGAGCAAATCAAAGGTGTAGTATTGTTTTGCGTCTGCCCGATATCGGCTGTCAATATCCGCCAGGTTCACTGTGCTCAATTTTTCGTTTACCCTTTCGAAGTGATCCTTTGCGTATTCCTCTTTTGCAGGCGTTGCTTCATCCTGCTCTTCATCCGACTTGATCTCCACCACCTTGATCAGGCTTTCTATGCCGTCGTCCTGAAGCTTTTTCAGTTTTTCAAGATGGCCTGGGTTTCCGTCACTTTCAATCCCTGAAATGTACTCGGCCAGATCCATCTTTATGAAAAAATCAGGGTTAAAACTTCGTCTGACCCTGTCCTTTCCGCCCTTCCAGTATTCATAAGTGATGCTGTAGAAATTTTTATCAGGGGATTTGATCCATGAATCAATATACTCCGAGTTGTCTATCAATTGGAAAACGAACTCTTTTTCCGGCGAATGTGAGACCATGACAATATTTTGAGGGCTTTTCAGTTTTGATGTATTCACCACATAGGGCGGCTTTGTGTCGCCCTTTACAAACGTCCGGATGATTTTGTCTCTTCTCTCCACAAAATCCTCAGGTTTAAAGAGAGAAAGCTGTGGGCCATCTTCCGGACGCTTTCTCAACTCGTTAATGTAGTCCAGTATAAATTGATTTGCCTCACCCACCTCGGTTTCATAGTCTTCACTCAAAAAAGCCGTTCTGTCTCTTTCAAGTTCGCTCACTCGGATGCCGGATCTTTCCATTCGGGAGGTATCGATCGGTATTATATCTCCTTCAATATTTTCGAAAACTCGTTTCTTTTTCCCCGGTGGCAGGAACTGGTTAAAGTAATTATCAATCTGTTTTCTGTTTTCCCCGGACAGCCTGTTTCCCTTGATGCCCGCATCTTCCATCGCATCAAGGATAACCTGTCTGATCTCATCCTCTTCCGGATAACGGTCATCCACAACCACGCTGCCGAAATCAAAATGCAGCGCCTCAAAAGTCCTCAAAGCAAAACGGTTATAGATATCGTAAACAAGCTGATCAATCGTATAAAAATCCCTTGTCAGTTCGTACCGCCTTTCGTCTCTCGTCCTTACGACCTTGACACCAAGTTTTTCCTCAAACGGGGTTATCGCGAGTCTTCCCGGCGGTTTTGGTTCTTCACCGCGGCCAACCTTTTCATAACGTTCACTCGGAATATAATTGAGGTTAAAGAGGGTGAAATTATGCGCGCCTCTTCCCCGTTCCCGGTCAGTCAGCGTAGAAGATGTAAGATACATATCGCTTTCGGTAACCGAATCAACCAGCTCTTTGATATGATCGGCAAATTTGTCGTGATTGG
>CAZGAK010000067.1:0-11391 GCA_964523565.1 uncultured Syntrophaceae bacterium
CGGCAATAATCGATTTTAAAAAAATACTGGATTTCACGGAAGATGCTGGCATAGATAATTTCAGGGATATCAGCCTGCCCGCGCTCAATTTTCTTCTAAAGCGACGTAAAGATATCCCTATATTTCTTCATGCCTGCGAAGAAATCAACATTCAATCCGGCGAGAATTCTGACTTTGAGACAATCCTGACCGAAATTCCGGTGTCCTTTATCGACCTGATCGAAACATCCGCAAAATCTTTCAAAAAAGATATACCGCTTCCCGTTCTCCAGTCCGGCGATATCCCCGGATCTTTTTTCAAAAAGTTGTTCCGGAAATCTCCCGACAAAAAGGATCTGGCGCGATTAGTCAAATCTTTAAAAAGCCTGAAACACAGCCGGATTCTTGAAGAAATCGCCCGTTTAAAAAATGTGCCTGCAGGCGAACTTACGCTGGATATGGCGTGCGACGGAATTTCAGCGCTTCAAAAGGCCGTCTCTTTGAAGAAACACAGGGATATCATCGACGAATACCGGGAAATCAGTGATAATAAAGAGGTAAGTGTTTCCGCGGTTTACGAAACCCTTGACGGAGCAAAGGATGCACTCCAAAAGGTTGACGCGGATCTTTTCAATTCCATCACATGGCTCTTTGAAAACTATGGGGCAATCCTTTCCAGATTGCAAATCACGGAAAAGAATCTGAGCACTCTCTCCCGACTCAACAACCTTGCGGGAATCGAAACCGATATCTGGAGATGGAGTCAACTGCACTACAGACTTTCAAAAACAACGGGGCTTGAATCACTGAAAAATGAAGACCTTGACGCGTTTTATACGATCAGGCAGAAACGGGTTGAATATCAGAACGATCTTCGATTGAAGAATCTCAACAATTTCCTTGGAGATATCGCCAAGATCAAGGTTTCCTTCAACGGAGGAAAAAGGGTGACGAGTACGCAGGCCCGTGTGTTGCTGGAAAACATATCTGGTATTATTGCCGAACCCGACATGATATCGAAACACTTTCCGATGGATGAAGACCTGATCGATCTTCTTGTTATCGATGAGGCGTCTCAGGTCTCTATTGCAGAGTCAATCTCCCTTATCCTGCGTGCAAAGCAGGTTGTTGTCTTTGGCGATGAATACCAGTACGGCGCTGTCGGCGCAATCAACGTGAATTCAAAATATTCCTCCGGTTATTTCAGAGATATCATTAATGCCTATCAGGATGATTACAACGTATCGGCAACAGATCAGGAAGAGAATGAGCTGATTCAGGAAGTTTCCAGAGAGATAAAAGAAGACGAACAGGAAGCCGAACCTGTATTACGCCCCCTGCAAGATAATGCGGGCGCCATCCTGTGGCTCAAAACCTTCAACATCCGCACATCAACCTTGAGTTTTGCCAGGGCTATTGCAAATTACACCACTTCCCTCCGTGAGCATTACCGGAGCTTTCCTGAAATTATTGATTATTCAAATGAGGTCTTCTACAAGCCCGCCATGTTGGATCTCAATGTCAACCGCATCCGCACCAAACCGATAGGCGAGGTCCTACAGTTTATCCCGGTGGAAACCAGGGGCAATTCGGGCAGCAATGTGAACCTTGATGAAATCGATGCCATTATCGATGATTTAACGTCGCGGATTAAAAACGGCTTTAAGGGGAGTGTCGGTATTATCACCTCTTTCAAGGATCAGCAGGCAAGAATGGAGCAGGCACTGAACGAAAAGCTCAACATGCCGGAACTGAAAAAGAACCATGATCTGGCCGTGTGGTTTGTGGGCGATGTCCAGGGTGAAGAACGCGATATTGTGTACTACTCCCTCGTGGAAGACAGCAAGTATGGCAACGCTGATCTGGGAGGCATCTATCCGGTCACCGGCGGTACGGCGGATAACCCCAGGAAGTTAAAGATGCAGCGGCTCAATGTGGGGTTCAGCCGCGCCAGGGACACCATGATCTTTGTTCACAGCATGCCGATCAACAAATACAGTAAAACCCGTCTCGGTGATGCCCTGAAACATTATGAGAAGCTCCTTGATGAAAACAAAAAGAATGATTTTTTCATAGAAGACACGGCAATATTCGAATCGCCTGCGGAAAAAGACCTGTACAACCTTCTGATAGGCACGAATTTCGTAAAAACACACAGGGAATTTGTCAAGATAATCCCTCAGTTCAAGATAGGCGAATACATCCGTGCCGAATACGCCAGGCAGATACCAAAATACAGAGTGGATTTTCTCATGACCTTTTCAAAGGGCGGTAAAGAGCAGACACTGATCCTCGAATATGACGGCGTCGAATACCATACAAAAAACCCGGATATCGTGACCAAACATAATTTTTCTCAGGAGTACCTCGATTATGACATCAGCCGCCAGATAGAGCTTGAAAGCTATGGCTACCGGTTTTTGAGGCTGAACAAATTCAATCTCAGACCCGAGCAGGAAGGCGAAACAAAGAAGGACGTGCTGGACAGATTTTTAAGTAATGTGTTTGTATTTGAGTGACTACTCACGTAGTCAGTCTGAAGCTGTTTAGACTGAAGGCTGAAGGGATCAGACGAGCGCGATTGCCACACTTTGACGGAGAAACAGTAGATTCTCGTACCAAACATGACTTCAAAATGCGCAGTATCCCCGCTTTTTCCTAAAAGCCTTCAGCCTTTAACCTATCCACCTGAGTAGTTACTAATGATACTGATTGAGACCATGCAGTTTTACCTTGCTTTTTGCATTTTTTATGCAATAATGGGTGCTAAATTGATTTAAAGGGGGTTATCATGCTTATTGAATTTAGCGTCACCAATTATCGGTCTTTCCTGCCACCTCAATCGCTGACTCTGACGGCAAACACCGCTGCCGAATTGCAGGAAGAGAACTCTTTTGTCTCACCTGTATCAAATTTGCCGCGCCTTCTCCGCTCCGCCGTTGTTTACGGCCCAAACGCCGCCGGTAAAAGCAACCTGATTCATGCCATTGCTTTCATGAAAAAGTTTATCTTGTCATCCGCCAAAGAAAGCCAGGAAGGTGAGAAAATTAACGCGACCCCGTTTCTGTTTAACCGGCAAGGTAGCAATAACCCTTCCGAGTTTGAAGTCCTGTTCATTCAGGATGGTATTCGTTACCAGTATGGTTTTGCCGTCAATTCCGAAAGAGTAACCGGGGAATGGTTGTTTGCCTATCCTGAAAGCAGGGCTCAGAAATGGTTTGAACGTAACTACGATTCTGAAACGCAAAAGGATATCTGGTATTTCGGTCCCAAATTTACCGGCATCCGCAAAGTCTGGCAGGAAGCCACCCGCAGCAACGCGCTTTTTCTTTCAACCGCGATTCAACTTAACAATGAACAGCTTAAGCCGGTCTTCAACTGGTTTGACCGTAAACTGCGTGTTATCACTCAGGGAGAAAACATCTCCCCGGAATTCAGCACCAACGAATGTGAAAAAGAAGAGAAAAAAAAGAAAATTCTCAAGTTTGTGAATGCGGCAGATCCATCAATTGCCGATATTTTTCTGGAGAAAAAGGATTTTTCCATGGAGGATTTGCCCGCCGATATGCCGCAAAGTATTAAGGAAGAAATCGCTAAAGACCTTAAAGGAAAGAAACTGACAGAGATGTTTTTCAAGCATCCATCCTCTGATACCGGTGAAGATGTAGTACTTGACTTCGATGAAGAATCTGCCGGCACTCGCAAACTTTTTGCCCTGGCCGGTCCGTGGCTGGACGTCCTGGAGAACGGTTTTGTTTTGTTTGTGGATGAACTGGATACGAGTCTGCATCCTCTCTTGGTCCGGTTTCTTTTAAATTTGCTTCATAACCCCGAAGCAAATCAGCACAACGCCCAGTTGGTTTTCACTACCCATGATACCACGGTTCTGGATCAAACCCTCATGAGGAGAGATCAGGTATGGTTTGTTGAAAAGGATGCGGAAAATGCCACCAGCCTCTATCCGCTATCGGACTATAAACCACGCAAGGGCGAGGCCCTGCAAAAAGGTTACCTATATGGCAGGTATGGCGCTTTACCGTTTCCAGAAGAATTGAGGTTTTGATGGGGACCGACAATCTGTTTCACAAAAGGAAGGAACGTAAGGCCGAGTCGTTGCGCCGCCGGCGGGCAATGAAGGCCCAGTATGATGTCATACTCATCGTCTGTGAAGGGGGAAAGACCGAACCAAATTATTTTACCGAATTGAAAAAAGCCTTCCGGTTGAACAACGCCAACGTTAAAATTTGTGGTCGTGGATCAGACCCCTTCAGCGTTGTGGATTTTGCCATTAAAACTTTTAAACTGGAACCGGAATTTGATCGTGTCTATTGCGTCTTTGACCGCGACAGGCATACAACATACCACGCCGCCCTGGATAAGGTGAAGCGAACTCGGCTGGGCAAAGGAAGCAAAATATTCGCCATTCCTTCGGTTCCCTGTTTCGAGTTTTGGCTATTACTGCATTTTACATACACCACTAAACCGTTCGATGCCCCCGCCGGTGATTCCATCTGTTCCAGGGTTATCAAAGAATTGGAGAAATATCTTCCTGCATACCAAAAGGGCGATCAGGATATTTTTAACAAAATACAGGATAAGTTGGATGATGCTATTGCAAATGCCCGTCGTGTTGAAAAATTCCATCAAACTTCCGGGACTGACAATCCTTCCACACTGGTGCATTCCCTGGTGGAATATTTGCGGGATTTGAAGAAGCAATAAATGAAACTGAAGCGGCAGTGGCCCGGACAGATAGTAGAGTAGAAAAGGATTGAAGGGGAAATCAGTATACATGTTATTGCCTTTTTTCTTCGGGAAACAGGTATACTGTCCATGGAATTCCTGGAATTCAGCTGAATTTGTCCAACAACTTGTTAGACAAATTCCCTGGGGACATAACATATTGATAATTAACAAAATAAAGGATTACAACAAAGCAGAGTTCTACATTAATGCAACGGTTGCAAATAACTGGTCACGAAATGTTTTACTGCACCAAATAGAAACAAACCTATATGACAGGAAGAGACATTTAACCCACAACTTCAACCCCTCCATTGGTATTATTCTCTGCAAAACGAGAAATAAAATCATAGCGGAATATGCGCTCCGCGACATGAGCAAGCCCATCGGTGTGTCTGAATATAAATTCACAGAGGCTATACCTGAAGAATTAAAATCAAGCTTACCGACAATTGAGGAATTGGAGACAGGGTTAATAGAAGATTTGTAGAAAAATCAGGATACCTTCTAAGGATTCAACTAAATGGAAAACATTGAGGCATTAGAAAAAAGGAGTTGAAAAATGGCTGAAAGTCGATCTCACAAAACCACGGCAAACCGTATCGCTAAAAAGATGAATACTGAATATAACGACGGAAAGGGCGTCGATATCAAGTCCACAAATGCGACCATAGAGGTAGAAACTTCAGAAACCGTGGGCGATGCCCTGGGACAGTTACAAGGTTATCGTGGCCCGGCTTATATTGCCGGTACGAACAAAGAAGCTGTCAATAAAGCTATGGAGACAACAAAAGGGACGACGGTCGGCGTTATGGATAACCAAGGAAACATCGTAAAGCCATCGACACGTAAACGGTAAATGCAGTATAGAATGGGAAGACAGCACACATATTATTGCCTTTTTTCTTCGGGAAATAGGCACGCTGTCCTTGGAATTATTAATTATTGTGGTGTAACCCTTTGGTGGAGCAGGATGGGTAAAATGGTTATTGTACATTGCCTGTCTTTTACCGACCTCTTCTCTAACATAAATATTGAAAAAAAATTGCATATGTTATACTATCCACGCAATGCCTTTAGGGGGCGAACGGATACCCATTTTGCTGTTGCCACAGGCAATTGTAACGGGAGGATACGCATTATCGGAAAAGCGGTCCAAAATGATAACTTAATTTTATGCGGTTGTATCCGTGGAAAGCCAGCATGTTTATACATGCTGGCTTTTTGTTTGGGGACATTATGAATAGAGAAGCTTTCATAGAAATCAAGCTGGTTGAAGAAGCAAAAAAAATAGCTAAAAAATATCAAAACTACCACAATTATCTTGAGCTGTCGTATCAAAGAAACAAAAAGCGTATTCAGAATGCTGATCCGAAAAAAATAAAGGTGCCTGAATATTGGGCAAAAGATAAAAAGTTTAATCCTTTTTATGTAATACACCACAGAAGACAGATTGCGAAATCGTTAGCTAAAAAACTAAGATCCGGTGAATATCGACCAAACCCTCCGCATATCTATCAAGTTCCCAAAGCTGATGGGGGCAAACGTGATGTTGCAGTTTATCAAATACCAGACTCAGCCGTTTCAAACTTACTGTATAATCAATTGCTTGAAAAAAATAAGCATAGATTCAGTTCCTTTTCCTACGCTTATCGGAATGACAGGAATGTACATTTTGCAATACAAGATATAGCTATTGATTTAAAATATTATCCGAGAACATTTATATCAGAATTTGATTTCTCAGATTTCTTCGGTTCAATAAGTCATGGATATCTTTTTCAACAATTTGACGAGAATGGCTTTTTTATTACAGAAGATGAAAAGAATCTCATAAAAAAATTTCTTGAGATCAAAGATACCGGTGTTCCTCAAGGCACATCAATCTCTTTATTTCTTGCAAACTTGGCATGTTGGAGGCTCGACAAGAAGTTAGAACAAAATGGGCTCAAGTTCGCAAGATATGCTGATGACACTTTCATCTGGTCAAATGATTATAGCAAAATATGTCGATCTTTTGAGATAATTGATGAATTTTCAAAAACTGCCGGAGTTAGTATAAACTTCAAGAAGTCTAAAGGAATCAGCCTATTATCGAGAAAGGAACTCCCGTCTGAGTTCGAAAAAACTAAATACTTTATTGAATTTCTTGGTTATAGAATATCTATTGGTCTTGTTGCAATTAAAGATTCAGCCGTTAGAAAAATAAAAAAACAGATTAGCTATCTCCTTTATAAAAACCTCATTCAACCTCTTAAAGGCCTACAACTACGTGCTATTGTTATTCCCAGTAATGATTTTGATCCCGGGCTGTTGACTGCAATAATGGAGATACGGCGCTACTTATACGGGAACCTAACTGATGATTATTTAAGGGGTTATTTAAAGGGATATCATCGTAGGATTAACTTTAAAGGTATTATGAGTTTCTATCCCCTTATTAGCGATGAAGAGCAATTAAAACAGCTTGACGGTTGGTTAGTTTCTGCCATACATCGTTCTTTAAAATTACGTGCTAATTTACTAAGTCGTTGGAATCACAATAGGTACAGTCAATTTCCTTTTAATGTTGAAAGAAATGAGTTGGTTAGTGAATTCAAAAAACAACGAATTTATGGCAAAAGATTACTTGAAATACCAAGCTTTATGCGAATTTATTTGGCGATAAAAAAAGGATTGATAACCGGTGGCATTGAAAGAGTGATGAATCCGAATTCAGATTTATATAACTATACTTCTTAGATCAATTATGTCGAACAATAGCATGGTAGGAGATTGAGAAAAGCTGGTGCTTTACGCGACCATTCATATATTACGTTGGCCTTGCGGCTTGTAGGGAGAGTCTTCATTATTAAATGAAGGCGGTCTATGATTGTTTAGAATCCAAGAGTTTTTTATGGTAAAAGACGACCTTACAGACGAAGAAAAAAGGCTAACTGCTAACGCGTTGAGCAACGACATTGAACCTCCCCCGGAGCTGATGACAAAGCTCTTTCCACGTCTGGCTGAAAAATTCGATGTGGCGAAACTGAACAGGGCAAAAATCGTAGCAACCAAAAAATTTGCAGGGACAAATTAATAACTGAACGGGGAAAGCCAGTGAAAATTCTACTTGACACCAACATTGTCATTCATAGAGAGGCTGCTACCGTTGTCAATGAAGATATCGGAGTTTTGTTTAGGTGGCTCGACAATCTTCACTATAGGAAATGTATCCATTCCGTAACTTTTGAGGAGCTTGGGAAACATAAAGACCCAAAAGTTCGGAAAACCTTCGATGTAAAGCTCTCTAACTACAACATACTGAAAACAAAAGCTCCAGTTGCAGATCAAGTCCGCCGCATTTCCGACAAACTCGACAACAATCAAAATGATCTAAACGATACTCTCATAATAAATGAGCTGTATAGCGGCAGAGTTGATGCATTAATTACTGAGGATAAAAAGCTCCTTGGAAAAGCCTCTCTGCTTGGTATTGCAGACCGGGTTTACACAATAGATGCCTTTTTGGAGAAAGTAACGGCGGAGAACCCGGAACTGGCAGACTATAAAGTCCTTGCAGTTCAGAAAGACTATTTCGGCAATGTTCCTATAGCAGACGAATTTTTTACTTCACTTAAAGACGACTACCCCGGCTTCAATAAATGGTTTAACCGGAAGGCTGATGAAACGGTTTATATCTGTCGTTCTGATGAAACGTTGATTGCCCTCCTTTATCTGAAAGTAGAAGACAAAAGCGAAAACTACACTGACATAGATCCTCCGCTTCCGAGAAAGAAGCGCCTGAAAATCGGTTCTTTCAAAGTTGCGCTGAATGGTTCTCGGTTAGGAGAGAGATTCCTCAAGATCGTTTTTGATAATGCCCTTCGCTTCAATGTTGACGAGATATACGTAACCTCCTTCGATAAACGAATCGACCAACAAAGACTTATAAACCTCTTTGAGGACTACGGGTTTTACCTTCATGGCCACAAGAGCGGACAGGGAGGATATGAGCTTGTCTATGTCCGATCCTTTTCCATGGCAGCCGATTGTTCATCCCCGAAGCTGACTTATCCCTTCTTCTCCTCTGCGGGAAATGCCTTCATCGTTCCAATATACCAGGAGTACCATACAGAGTTATTTCCAGACTCGATTTTGCGGACGGAATCGCCCGATGATTTCGTGGAAAACAGTCCTCACAGAAACGCAATAAGCAAGGTATATATATCACGTTCCATTGAAAGGAACTTGGAATCTGGAGATGTAATTGTATTTTACCGAACTGGAGGATATCCCGCATATCACAAAAGTGTTGTGACAACGATAGGCGTGGTCGAAAACGTTATTGACAATATAGCGAGTGAAACGGATTTCGTTCGACTTTGTAGAAAGAGAAGTGTGTTCACCGACAAAGAATTGTCCAAGTATTGGAACTATAACAAGAGAAATCGCCCATTTATAGTGAATTTTTTGTATGCCTATTCATTTCCGAAGCGCATAAACTTGAAAAGATTGATTGAGATAGGAACCATACATAGTGTAAATGATGCACCTAGGGGCTTCACGAAAATCAGTGTAAAAAACCTAAAGGATATACTGCGAGAGTGCCAGGCTGATGAGAGTATTATTATCGATTAAACCAGAATTTGCGTTAAAGATATTCGATGGATCCAAGAGGTACGAATATCGTCGTGCTATCTTTAAGCGAGAAGAAGTGACGAGAATAGTTGTTTATGCATCTGATCCAATAAAACAAGTAATCGGTGAATTTGAAATCGGAGGCATACTCTATGACGCACCTCAAATGTTGTGGGCAAAAACGAGGCATCATTCCGGAATAAGCAAGCAAAAATTTTTCGAATATTTCACGAATAAGGTAAAGGGTTATGCAATAAAGGTGAACTCGACAAAAATATACGATACCCCCTTGCCACTAGATATTTTCGAGGTGTCATCGCCGCCACAGTCGTTTATGTATCTATCGTAGATAAGTGGACAAGATTAACCTTCTATCCATCCCAAGGACGTATTGCTGATGCCATGCACACTAACGGGAACTCCACTACGATTCGTTTCTGCAGGTGATGGTCACGTTGGCCCTGCAAATTGCAGCAGATCTCTTCATTAGATGAAAGCCTATGATCGTTTAGAATTCAGGAGTGTTTTATTGTGAAAACAAATCTTACAGAGGAAGAAAAGAAACGGATAATTGCGGCGTTGAATAACAATGTTGAACCGCCGCCGGAGTTGATGACGAAGCTCTTTCCCCGGCTGGCTGAAAAATTCGATGTGGCGAAACTGGACAGGGCCAAAATTGTTACACTTGAATATGCGGGGAAAAGAAGCGAGGCCGCCATTCTGAATCAGGCCTCGCCGACGGATGCCGGGTCGCCTCTCCAGCTTGAAAGATATTTCAAAGGCGGAAGTCTTACGGGTCAGACACAACTTGATATGTTTGAACAGGCAAAAAAAGATGAGACAGACGACAACTGGCAGAACCTGGTTGTCCAGGGGGATAACCTGCAATTTCTGAAGACCTGCTACCGAAATGCCGATCCGCTGATCAAGGACAGGGTGAAGGGAAAGGTGAAGCTGATTTATATCGATCCGCCGTTTGCGACGAAGAGTGATTTTAAGGGTTCAAAAGATGAGAAGAGTTATTCTGATAAGGTTGATTCTGCCGAGTTTATCGAGGGGTTGAGAGAGAGGCTGATTTATTTGAGAGATATCTTGGCGGTTGATGGGAGTATTTATGTGCATTGTGACTACAGATTAAATAGTTATATACGAATAATAATGGATGAAGTGTTTGGGAATGCAAATTTTAGAAATGAAATCTATGCCAGAAGAAAGATCAAAAATATACAATCCCAGTTTGAACAAGTCAGACAATTGAATACAGCAGTTGATACAATATTGTGGTACTCAAAGAATCCAGAGAAAAGGTTTAAAATCCCAACCAAGGCAAGTACAACCGAAACAAATTATGAGCAGTGGAATAATTTTTATAATAATCAAGATAGACCAACTTTGAGGTACACCCTTTTGGGCATTTCACTAGAAAAAGGACAATGGAGATGGAAAAAAGAAAAAGCTGAATTAGCTGTTAAGAATTATTTTGAATTTAAAGAAAAATATTCTAAAGAAATGTCTTTGTATGAATACTGGTTGAAAACCGGCAAAGAAAAGAGGTTTATTAAGAGAGAACCAGGTTCAACAAGGTGTTATTATTGGATACCACCAAAAGAAATTGTTAATGTTGATTCATATTGGGGGGATATATATGCTTACGATAATTCACCAGGCTATTACCCTACTCAAAAATCAGAAATTCTTTTAGAGCGGATTATTACATCACATTCTAATGCAAATGATCTTATTTTGGACGTATTCGCCGGCTCCGGCACCACGGCAGCGGTTGCGGAAAAGCTCGGCAGGCGCTGGATTGTCTGCGATTTCGGCAAGCACGCTATCTATACCATGCAAAAAAGAATGCTGAAAATAGGCGAGTCGAAGGCCCTCGGTAATGATGTAAAGAAAAACCGAAAATACGATAAACCACCAAAACCTTTCTGTGTCGTTTCCACGGGTGCCTATGATTTTTCCCGGATTATGAAGCTCCGAGAAAATATGGATGCCTATGTCGATTTTGTCCTGGGGCTTTTTCAGATCGGCCGTGATGAAAAG
>CAZGAK010000068.1:0-11317 GCA_964523565.1 uncultured Syntrophaceae bacterium
TGCCCCCATCGGCCTTAAACATGCTTTGTAAAAGTTACTTTCCATTATAATGCCGTAAAACCGCATAGTGGCGCTTTTTACGAGACCATCAAATTTTAATCCTCGAAATACTCAATGTATTCCTGTGTCTAAAATTTTCGCCTTCCTTGAACTTGAACAAAACTGAACATTCTGCAAAGGTCTCGCTTCTATTTATTTTAGCACCGATTATCTGTGCTCTAATCACATTTCCCCCTTCATGTCAATACATGTCTGGCGAGACAAGTTGTAACTAATTGTATTTTAAGATTATTTAGCTATAGGGATTAAGTTTGACGCTTAAACTGTATATCTTTAAGGAGATTTAATGTGTTCCGGGATACGGGCAATTTTTCGATTTCTTCCCACGACAGCCAGCGAGCTTCCAGTGCATCGTCGGCACCAAGGGGCTCACCACTGATATATTCCGCCATCAGGTCGACGACAATATAATGGAAACGGATCTTGCCAAGATCATCCCGTTCGATGAGATCAAAAGCGTAAGCCGGTTTCTGGGCCTTTATGACAATTCCTGTTTCTTCCAGGATCTCGCGCTCGGCCGTTTCCTGAAGCGTTTCGCCTAACTCCACATGACCGCCCGGAATTGCCCATAAACCCTTACTTGGCGGTATGCCGCGTTTGACGAGCAAAACCTTGTCATCTTTTATTACAATTGCTCCTACACCAACCCTCGGAAAATCCGGATAATCATGCTTTGACATGTTTCCTGTAACCTCTTATTTCATGACAGACCCTTGATACGGAATTCAAATTTTCTCTCCTCGTATTGATCCGGTTTGGAATTAAAAACTCTTTCTGTAAATGTAACATTATGATTTTTATCGACTAATATTACCGTGGAGAACTGTGTGCCATAGACAGGACTTTCGACGAAAATTGAAGAAAGGATTCTTTCCCATTCGAGTCCCACACCCGTATCAGGTAAAAGCCCGTCGTCAGGGTGTGATGTATCAGCCAGGATGGCGAAAACAGCTTCCGGTGAAAAGTTATTATTTCCGGAAATTAGATTTCCAAGCCTGGTTTTCCCCAACTCTACTTTCGGCCAGGGAGTATCAAGGAGATGGTTGCTCAAACCATACAATCCGGGCGAGATTTTTTGGAGGGTACCACCACGGTTGGAAAAATAATAGAGATCGGACATATATCCGAAAAGGAGATTAAACCCGTTGTATTCATCAGCTTTTTGATTAACTTTGCGAATATACTCTGTTGGATCGTCCCGGCTTCGAAGGGAATTGATAACCAGTTCTCCCCTGGATGTGGCGTCATCTTTTACAGCATAGGGATCTCGAAAATTCGTGACAATCGCGATTTTCCCCGTCTTCGTTATACCAAGCCAGGTACCACAGCTTTTCAAATCTCTCCCTGCGAGCAGGTCAGGTGCATCTTTCCAAAAAGTGGCCGGGGCGGCAGGCCTCTCGTAAAATTCATCCCTGTTGGATGCAAGGATGAGTGGATAGTCCGGATGAGACTTGTATGAAAAAAGGACCAGGCACATAATCCCTTCGTCTTCCCTTATTGAATTTTCATTTTAACATTGTCCAGGATTTTTTGCATGACTCCGCCGGCTTTTTCATAGATAACTTCGGTCGCGATATAGTCATAGGTGGTGGCAGTCATGTTAATAATAACCAGCTTCGCGCCTGCCTCTGTGGCATAAACCGGCATGTACGCTGCAGGATAAACTACAAGAGAAGAGCCTATGACGATGAAAAGGTCACAGTCGCGGGCATGATCGGTGGCATCTGCCATGACGTCCTGGGGAAGAGCTTCACCAAAAAGGACTACATCCGGTTTCAGCATACCATTGCAGTTTTCACAATCGGGGATCTCTTCGCCTTTCTGCAATCTTTCTTTAATATGTTTCATAGGGTATCTTTCGTTGCAGTTCAGGCACCTTACCCAGTTCATGTTTCCGTGTAATTCAAAAACTTTTTCAGGAGAGTTCCCCGCCACCTGGTGGAGGTTATCTATGTTTTGGGTAATAACTCCATCAAGTTTGCTCAGCTTTTCCAGTTCGGCAACAGCCAGGTGAGCCTGATTCGGCTCAGCATCCGCGAAAAACCCGCCATCGACGAGAAATTTCCATTGTTTCCTTCGTGATTCCGGATCACTTATAAATTTTTGTATGGTGAAATCCTCGGGATCAAATTTGGCCCAGATACCGCCGGGACTGCGAAAATCAGGAATTCCGGACTCGGTGCTGACACCGGCTCCCGTAAACACCACAATCTTACCGGAATTAACAATCAAGTCTGCCACGTTACTGATTTTAAACTCCAATTCAATATGTTTCATTTTCATCTCTCAATTTTTCGTGGTTGGCTTTGATCAGTTATCTTATAACATAAAATTTCTGTTTCATGAATTTAAATTGGTTGAGCCTACCAAGGTGTATGTAATGCCGGACAGTATATAAAGGGTCAATGCGAAAAGAATTACGACTTTAAAGCCGAGTCCAATGGCGATTAACACGGTTCCCGATGCTCCGATAACGGAAAAAAAGCCATTTACACCCCATGCCCATGGAATCAGATCTTCCTGGGCACGCCTTAACTTGCTGAGCCCGGAAGGGAAGGGGATACCCATAGGTACAGCCAGCGGTGCTATCAGCAAGCTGCATATGAGCATTCGAATCCACAAAGACAGGCCTGACAGGGCACGTTGCAAAAACGGGTCTGCTGCGAGATAAAAGCCTCCCATAACGACTATAAAAATTATGAAAATTGAGATATGCCGTGGCCCTGCCTGCCGTATCTTATCTCCAATCAGACTTCCGATACCTGAATATACAAGAAAAGAGCTGATAACAACGGTTGCGGAAAAGACAGGATCATAGAGATACCGGATAAACTGCTGCAAAAATGATATTTCGAGGAACATGTAGGCAAGCCCCAGAGAGCCGAAATATACGAAAACAGGAAAGGTGCCTCTTGACGATTGTCCCGTAAGCCTGAGGGGAACCAGAATAAAAATTATACTGAGTAAAACCAGTATGAGGAATGATATCCAGACAAGAATATACCCCCAATCCATAAAAGGTATGACACTCCGCCCCTCTGATGAGAGATATTTTTCAAGTATGCTTGTCTTAAAGAAATGGGAAAAAAAAGGTTTGTTATCCGTGGCCGGACGGATATCAAAGGGATATTCCTGATAAAATTGTTCTCTTTCTTTCGATAAGAGCTTTTTTGCGGCAACAAAAAAGTAGCTCTCATTCATTCGATTGATAACGTTTGTTTCGTCACGGGTTATCCCCGAATAGTAGCAAAGATCAAAAAGTCGATCTTTACAAAATGTTTTGGTCTTTTCTATTTCCCCCGGAGAGAAAATGCCGTTTTTGATCAGAAGTGTTGCCGTCTGCCAGCTCCTGATCATGATAATAGATTCAGGTGCATTCTTTTTTTCAGCCTCAAGGGCGTCGATTGCCATAGCCAGAAGTTTCATGCTTTCTCTCGGAGGATCTTTAATCCATTGTGATATGGATATCAAACCTCCCGGATTGAGACGATTAATACAGGTTCTGAGAGCTTCCCTGGTAAGGAGGTAGTTTTCATTGAGTGAATAGACGCCTGAGGAAGCCGAATCCATTGATTGGGAAACGCTCAACTGAATCAGGTCAAATTTCTCTTTTGTCCTTTGAAGATAGCCCCTTCCATCTTCAATGAAAATCTGACACTCATCCGGGTTATAAACGTTTCCGCTGAAACGGCGATACCGATCCTGCATCAGGCGGATTATATCCCCATTCATTTCAACGACGGAAACATTCTTTGCACGATAATACTTTGCACCCAGTATTTCTGTTCCCCCGCCTCCGCCGATGATCAAAACCTCAGGATTTGTCAGAAGCTGATAGGCAAGAGAATTAGTTCGATACTCCATAAAGTGGAGTTCCTCCGGTTTGCCGGAAAATCTGTTTATGGCACCGACAGTATTCCCATCCAGGAAAAGGCCCTTCTGCTCGGGGAGAGAGTAAGGACAATTCAGGCCAAGATCTGGCAGATAATGGTATGCCGGGCTATCAATTACAGTAACGAGCCCCAGGGGTCCAAATTCCTGAAATTCCTTCTTTGCTTCTTTTAGACTTTCAGCCCGGGGAAGGTCTTTGAAGGGGTTCATTTTAACCGGGGTATCGTGCAAAAAAATGAGATAGAGAGGGAAGGCGGCTATTAAAATAATCAGTGAGACTGACTTTCGCAACCGGTTTTCTGCTGAAGGGAAACTGGCCACAATTGACATAAGCGAGACAATGAAGATAATTTCATGAAGGGATAAATGCAGGACCGTCAGAAGGGTTAAAAGAGGTCCCAATCCCGAACCAAGAAGGTTGGAAAAGTAGATCTTGTGGACGTTGTCCGGAAAGGCCAGGAAGCCAAGTCCTATACAAACAGCGCCAAGAAAAAAGGGAACAAACATTGCCAGGATGACGTAAATCAGATTCAGTATCTCACTGGCCTGCCAGATTATCATCAACGGATTGAAGGTTATAACACGGCCGAGGTATACATTAATCCAGATAGAAGAGAAGAGTAAAAGGGGGAAAATATAGAAAATCGCTGAGATATTATTTTTCAGAGTTCTTCTGAAGAGGAAAATAAAGGTGCCGCTTGCCCCGAAACCAAGTAAGGCGACACTGATAATCAAATAGGCGAAATGATGCCAGTACTGTATGGAAAACATCTTAATGAGGAGGATTTCACAGGAGATCAAAACAGCGGAAACAAGAAAGATGGAAACCTGAATCCCCCTGAGAGATGGCTGAGAATTCATGATCAATTAATGCTTGCCCGTAAGGGGAACAAACATGACGGGCATTACATTCCGGGTAGTTATATTTCCTTGACCGTCCTTCTTGACCAGAACCAGATTCTGAGTCATGAAGGAACCCCCAACGGGGATGATCATCCTGCCGTTATTCTTGAGTTGTTCCATGAGAGGAGGCGGAATATGGCCTGCTGACGCGGTTACGATAATTGCATCAAACGGTGCATGTTCCTGCCAGCCGTAATAACCGTCGTCATTTTTAACTTCAACATTATCATACCCCAATTTTTGCAAACGGTCTGATGCCGACTCTGAAAGTTCGCGAACAATCTCCATTGTATAGACCTTTTTTACAAGTACTGACAGGATGGCTGCCTGATAGCCGGACCCCGTTCCTACTTCAAGTACGATGCTGTCGCTGTCCAGGTTTAAAACTTCAGTCATGTACGCCACAATATACGGCTGGGAAATCGTCTGTCCATAACCGATGGGAAGAGGGGAATCATCATACGCATGGGAAATATTATTTTCCGGAACAAAAAGATGGCGGGAGACAGACATCATGGCTTCAAGAACGTTTTTGTCCATGACGCCCCTTCTTATGATCTGTCGATCCACCATCGATTTTCTCATTGCGGCGAACCTTTCTTCATCGAATACGGATGAATATACATTATCCTTATTGCCGACTGAAAGCAAGATCGCTCCGATTATAAGAAGAAATAATAAAACTATCCGAATTGTTTTCATGGCCGTGTCCGATTTGTGGTATTATATTCGTAATTCAATGTAATTACCGGGGTTCATATGCTATTCAAAATAGCTGCCGATTTTATTATCTTCACCCATTTTCTCTGGATCCTTTTTATTATATTGGGATTTCCGATATTTCTCTACTTTAATTTGTACAAATGGAGAATATTTCACCTGATCGCCCTTATCGCAACGATCATCATGCAGATTACCCGGACAATCTGCCCACTGACCTATCTTGAGGCTTACCTGAAATCAAAGGATATAGATCATTCAGTTTATCCCGGCTCATTCATTATAGAGAAAATTGAAGGTTTTATCTACGTTCAGGATGTAACGCTGCAGAAAATAGCCTGCCTGACAATTATTTTCTTTGTAATCGTTCTTCTTTCCTTCTGGTTTAGGCCTGTAAAACGACAAAGATAACTCTTCACGAACCTGATCCATAAGACGTTCATAATTGAATTTAGTGTTGATTTCTATAAGTTACATAGTTTACTGTTTTGCAAAGAGTTAAACTCGGTGATTCTGTCATTTCGACCACAGGGGGAAATCTTATTTTTTCATTGAAGAAGAATTCAACAATGCAAGAAAAATGTCGGTAATTGTAAGTTAATATCCTGATAGGCGCGACCGCAAGCCATCGCGCCTGAGAGGCTCCGCTTGCGCTCCGCCTATCAAGTGCGATGGAGCCGACTGCGGCAGGTTGCCGCGTGAGCAGGCTCATGCCGATTCACATCCTCGCGGCTCATCCGCCGCCGTTGGAACATAAAAATTACCTCTTGATTTCACACAAACTAATGTGTAGTATTATGTGTCATTATTAAGGGGGTGATCTTTATGGCAACAAATTTACAGATAGATGACAAACTCATTTTAAAAGCTGTTAGACTAGGTGGACATAAAACGAAGAAGGCCGCTGTCTCAAAGGCACTAATTGAATATATACATCAGTTGGAACAAGAAAAAATTCTCTCGATGTTTGGCACTGTGGAGTATGACAGTGAATATGATTATAAAAAGCAGAGAAACCAGTCATGAAGGTCATTGTTGACACGAGTGTATGGTCTTTGGCTTTAAGGCGCGACAGACAGCACTCCCCTGCGCTAGTCCAAGAGCTTCGTAATATGATCCATGACCATCGCGTCCAAATGATTGGCCCCATACGCCAGGAGATTTTATCGGGTATTCGCAGTGAATCTCAGTTCAAAAAACTCCGGAATCGTCTTGAAAGCTTTCCCGATCTTCCAATTTTCACCGAAGACTATGTTGTTGCAGCACAGTTTTTCAATCGTTGCCGTTCAAAGGGAGTACAGGGCTCGAATACTGATTTATTGATTTGCGCGGTGGCTGTCAGAAACAAGTTCTCAATATATACGACAGACAAAGACTTCGAGCTATTTTCGAAGCATATACAAATTGTTCTGCACAAAGCTCATTAATTCCGACATTGCTCTTGCAGCCGACAGCTAAGCACTGTGGCTGAACAGCCCGTTCGGTATGCGGAGAAAAGAGGTAAAAAATGAAACTAAATGTAAAGGCCTTTGCGCTTGCGTGTGGGGTGGTATGGGGTCTCGGCCTCTTTTTCCTTACCTGGTGGATCATTGCCTTTGATGGTGCCACAGGTGAGATTACACTCATTGGGCGGCTCTATCGTGGCTACAGCATAAGTCCTTTCGGGAGTATTGTAGGCCTGATTTGGGCTTTTGTAGATGGCTTGATTGGCGGAGCAATTTTTGCGTGGCTCTACAACCTGATTAGCGAACGCAGTTCAAATTGATCATTAGACGGCCATAGAACTCAAGTTAAGATCAAATATGATGGAGGTCTGATTCATGGCAGGGGCTGTAAAGCGGTTTTCCATACCTTTTGCGATAACAGTCCTTGGTATATCTCACGTCATTACACAGATTACCGTTATCCGTGAGTTCATTAATGTCTTTGCGGGGAATGAAATTGTCCTGGGAGTTCTCTTTTCCCTGTGGCTTTTACTCACAGGATTCGGAGCATGGCTGGGAAGATTTATAAGGTCTTCCTCGGTACAGATGGCTTTATTCCGTGCTTCTCTTTTCCTTGTTGCCTTTCTTCCTATTGCCCATATATTTCTAATTCGCTTCCTCAGAGATTATCTTTTTATCAGGGGAGAGATGCCCGGCGTCGGGTCGCTGATCATCTGGGCAACTGTCCTTTTATTGCCCTATTGCATTATTACAGGTGGTCTCCTCACTCTTGCCTGCAGTGTCTTGCCTTCGTATGGCACAGAAAGAACAAGTATCGGCAGGGTTTATTTCTTTGATAATATTGGAGACATATTAGGCGGGATTCTGTTCACATTCATTCTTGTCCATTATTTTAACAATCTTACAATACTCTATTTCCCTGCCTTTCTCTGTCTTTTGGGTTTTCTTCTGGTTGATAGTCGTGAATACGGCAGAAGGTTCTTTAAATCTTTGCTGGGAATTTTGGGCGTAATCTCTGTCATGGGAGTCATCATTTTTGTTCCCCTTGAGGAAATTACACTGAAATGGCTTTATCCTGGGCAGAAGATCATAGATCATCTTGAATCGCCCTACGGAAGGGTAGTGGTAACCAGTGATCATGATCAAACATCCTTCTTCGAAAACGGGGACCATCTCTTTTCAACTCCAAATATCTTTGCAAATGAGGAACTCGTCCATTATGCCCTTCCCCAGCTGTCAGAGGTTCAATCCGTTCTGCTGGTCTCAGGGGGGATATCCGGCATTATTGATGAAATCAGAAAATATAAAGTGAGTCACATTGATTATGTGGAGATTGATCCTTCAATCATTACTGCCGGAACCAAACATCTCAATATCCATTTCCCGCCGGCCGTTCACGTTCACCTGGAGGACGGAAGGAAATATATTCAAAATACTTCCCATAAATATGATGCGGTAATCCTCGATCTTCCCGATCCCTCCTCTCTGCAGTTGAATCGTTTCTACACCCTTGAATTCTTCAAAACGGTCAAGTCTGTCTTGTCTCCCGGCGGAATTGTCTGCTTTGGCGTAAAAGGCGCGGAGAATTACATTAGTGACAACCAGGCTCGTTTTTTATCCACTTTGAACAATACACTGAAGGGCATTTTTCACCATGTCCTGATCATACCCGGAGAAAGGAATATTTTTATTGCCTCTGATAATCCGTTATCTCCGGACATTGCATCGCTTATCACGTCGCGGAACATCGAAACCACGTATGTGAATGAAAATTATCTTGCGGGCCGGGTAACCGCTGAAAGACTCTCCTTTGTGAAAGGAAGCCTGATCGATGATACCCCCGCAAACCATGACTTCCGTCCCGCTGCATATTTTTACAGCATGCGTATCTGGCTCGGTATGTTTCAGGAACATTTCAAGATTCCTTTAATTGTGGTTTCCCTTTTCTTCGTGATGTATTTTGCCAGTATAGGTATCGTTAATAAGACATTGTTTTCGACAGGATTTACCGCTTCATCCATGGAGGTCATTATCCTCTTGAGTTATCAGATTATCCACGGCAGTATTTATACCGGCATCGGCCTTATTATTGCGGCATTCATGTTTGGCCTGGCTATCGGAAGTTTCTCGACCAATCAATTAACCTTCGTCAATAAAAACACGCTCCTGACAATTGAATTAGCCATCATAATCTATTTGCTTATCTTCATGCTTATCATTTATATGGGAAAATCAATGCTTGGTACTGTTGCCTTTGCCATAATGGCGATATCGATAGGAACCCTCACGGGGGCCGAATTCCCGGTTGCCGGCAGGCTTGTGTTTTCCTCTCCCTGGAAAACGGCAGGTTCTCTTTATGCGGCTGATTTGTTGGGGGGGAGCCTTGGCGCTTTTGTGGTCAGCCTTTTCCTTATACCTGCCGTCGGCATTTACAACACCTGTGTATTACTCATCGTATTTAAGATGTTGATAGTCTCCGGATTACTTGTTAAAAAGAAAATTTAGGAATGAAACGATGGATGAGATTAGCAAATTTGAACCATTATTTCATATAACACGCAGGGATCTCATTAAATCGGGGATTGGTGGTGCTTTATTGCTTTCTCCGGTAGGTACTCTGGCAAAACCATTGTTCTCTGCCAATAAAAACGTAAAACAGGTCACTGAAAATGATGCGCCGGGAAAACTCTGGAAATGGTCGAAAGAGGTTTATTTTAAGGAAGAACTGAAAAACAATTATGTCAAGTGTCTTACCTGTCCAAATGAGTGTATCCTGGCGCCTGATGCCCGAAGCCGATGCCGGTCCCATGTCAATAAAGGCGGGAAACTTTATACACTCGTTTACGGTAATCCCTGTGCAGTCCATATCGATCCAATAGAGAAAAAACCTCTCTACCATTTTCTCCCTTCTTCTGATACATTTTCCATAGCCACAACGGGGTGCAGTTTCAACTGCCTGAACTGTCAGAATTGGGAGATATCCCAGGAGAGGCCTGAAAAAGTCAGGTTTCACGATATGTTTCCCACCGCTGTGGTAAAAGGTGCCGTCAGGAATAATTGCAGATCGATTGCATACACCTATTCTGAGGCAACAACCTTTTATGAATATATGCTGGACACTTCCCGGCTCGCAAGGGAAAAGGGCATAAAAAACGTCTGGGTAACCAATGGCTACATGAATGAGGCGCCCCTCATAGAACTTTGCAAAACGCTGGATGCCGCAAATGTTGATATCAAAAGTTTTTCTGAAGATATCTATTCAAGGCTCAATGCGGGCCGTTTAAAGCCTGTTCTCAGAACCCTCAATATTCTGAAAGAGAAGAACATCTGGTTTGAGATGACAGCCCTTATAGTACCCACCTATACAGACAATATGGATATGGTAAAAAGGATGTGCCACTGGATATTGGAAACTTTGGGGCCTGATTACCCCCTTCACTTTTCCCGTTTTCATCCCCAGTACAAGTTGACATACCTGCCCCCCACACCCGTTACATTTCTCGAAAATGCGAGAAAAACCGCCATGGGAATGGGAATCCACTATGTCTACGTGGGGAACATTCCGCCTGCAGAATCAAATCACACCTATTGTCCATCATGCAAAAGGAAGATTATCGACCGCACTGGCTACCGTATAACAGAAATTAACATAAAGAACGGCAAGTGTTCATTTTGCCGGGAACCGATTGCAGGAGTATGGAATTAGAAGAAGCGTGGAATCTGCATGCCCTCCCCGGAGAGGTTATCCCTCGTCCAGCACGGATCGTTGCGAGGAAAGCCATGCAGAGCTTCTTGCCCATGAAATCTATGATGAAAGAGCGGCGAAAAGTGCAGTAACCTATGCATCAATGATCTTTACCAGACCATAATTTAACTGGTAATTTTTAGGATTTATGCTTGACATGAAAAAGGAGTAGTGTAATCTATTAAGAAGAAATTCAGTTAGCAAATCAAACCAATTGGGTCTCTCCGGTTCAATGTCATCTCGACTCCTGTATCGAATCTCACACTGCTGCCATAACTATAGTAAATGCACTTCGCAGGGTTCTGATCGTTCAAAAAAAACGAGAGGCACTATGGAAAGAAAAGAGAATTTACATGGCAACACGTGAAAACAGGTTCAAAAAGTAAAAGCTTCATTAGATTTACGAAAGCCATTGTTGTGATTGGGCATTAGATGAAAAAATGTGTTGTCTATTATATAATGCCTGAGAATAGACGAAGTTTTCTGGGAATCTCTATTCGAGACCTGGTTTATTTAAGTCAAAAGAAAATTAAATATATTTATAAATAATATG
>CAZGAK010000069.1:0-11084 GCA_964523565.1 uncultured Syntrophaceae bacterium
AAAACGGAAGGGTTTTTAAAAGAAACGTTAAGTGGCGTTTAATGGAATATTCAATTGAAGCGGGAAGGGAGAATTAATGTTCCGACTCTTCCTTTTCTTTAACTGCAAGATTTTCTATTGAAACTGAAAGAACAAAATATATCTTTACAGAACCAAAGACTCAATTTAAATATGGCCCATACTATGGGGTAAGATCAGGGTCACACCCATTTTTGCTTTCCCAAAACAAAAACAATTTATATATTGACATAAGGTTTACACCCTGTTATAAGCGGACATATGAAAAATACAATATCAAAAACAAACAATTGGTGGTGCTGGCAAAATTCGATGGGGAGGTTTGTCTACCGCTAAATTCTTAAATTAAACAGATATTAAGCCGTGGGGAATCTCCAAGAATCTCCACGGCTTTTTTGTTTCTTACTACTGACTTAACATGCAAAAAGGCCGTGAATTATCACGGCCTTTTTTTATTTTGAGAATAGTACAAGACCGATGAACTACCCCGCGGTAAGCTGCGGGGAATTAAACCCTATAGATTTCGCCTCGTCCTTCAAGTGATTAGAAGTAATTCGTGTAATCTGCGAAATCTGTGGATTAAAGGTAGCGGCTCAATAAATCACGGTAAAACCCTTACGGGTAAACTCCGAATAAGGAATTTAGGCGTGAGCCTTTTATGGTGCCCCTGTTTTTTGAGCTGTTACGATTAAAGGAGTATTTACATATGTATTACCCGGATTTTGAAACTTTTGAAAAACTTGCAAAAAAGGGAAACCTGATTCCCATCTACAGGGAAGTTCTGGCCGATATGGAGACTCCTGTCTCAGCCCTCATGAGAATGAAATCCAAGTCTCACGCCTTTCTTCTGGAAAGCGTGGAGGGAGGCGAAAAATGGGGACGTTATACCTTTCTTGGATCTGACCCCCACGTAATTTTCAGGGTAAGAGGAAAAGATGTCCTGATTCAGAAAAATGGGAACATTGAACGCCATAAGCACGGCGGAGATCCTCTGAAGTTCCTGAAAGGCTTGATGGAGAGGTACCGACCCGTCCCTGTGGAGGGTCTCCCGCGGTTTTACGGTGGTGCAGTGGGATTTCTCGGCTACGATATGGTGCGATACTTTGAAAGGCTTCCCGCCGGGGCCGCGGATGATTTAAATACCGATGATGCTGCGTTCCTCATAACCGATACTCTGATGATCTTTGACAATGTCCGGCACACCATCAAGGTGGTGGCCTGTGCATCCACCGAAGGTAAAAAAGACCTTCGCGCGCTCTATGAAGAGAGTATTAAAAAGATCGATGAAATGGTCGGAATGATAAAAGCTCCCCTTGAAGGGAAAGATCACCCTCAAAAGGCGGAAAATAATGTCTCTCTTCAGTCCAATATGACGCCGAATGATTATAAAGCCATTGTAAGAAAGGCCAAGGAATACATCGTTTCGGGCGATATAATCCAGGTTGTCCTCTCGCAGCGGTTTCAAGGCAGAAATGACATGGATCCCATAGATCTCTACCGGGCTCTTCGCTATATCAACCCCTCGCCATACCTTTTTTACCTGAAGATCGACGATCTCATCCTCATCGGATCTTCCCCGGAAGTCATGGTCCGCCTTGAAGAAGAGGTCGTGGAACTCAGACCCATCGCCGGAACGAGAAGAAGGGGGAAAAATGAACAGGAAGACCGGAATCTTGCCGATGAGCTTCTGCAGGACCCAAAGGAGAGAGCGGAACATGTCATGCTCGTCGATCTGGGAAGAAACGATCTGGGAAGGATTGCACGGATCGGCAGCGTTCAGGTCAATCAACTGATGGTTGTGGAGCGGTATTCCCACGTCATGCACCTCGTCTCTAATATTCAGGCTCAGTTAGCCCGGGATAAAGATTGCTTCGATGTCCTGAAAGCCACCTTTCCGGCAGGCACCCTGTC
Source organism: uncultured Syntrophaceae bacterium (assembly GCA_964523565.1). GTDB lineage: Bacteria > Desulfobacterota > Syntrophia > Syntrophales > UBA6807 > CAZGAK01. The sequence continues at coordinate 1,930 of CAZGAK010000069.1, forward strand.
GGGAGCGCCGAAGATCAGGGCTATGGAAATCATCGATGAACTGGAGCATACCCGGAGGGGGCCATACGGGGGGGCAGTCGGCTACTTCAGCTACACAGGTAACATGGATCTGTGCATTACCATAAGAACCATGGTGGTCAAGGATGGGGAAATTTCCATTCAGGTGGGTGCGGGAATTGTCGCAGACTCCGATCCCGATGCGGAATATGAGGAGACCGTCAATAAGGCCGAGGGAATGATGCAGGCCATTCGACTGGCAGCATCAGAGTTCGAAATAACCAAAAATTGATGCATTCGTAAAAAGTCTGTCATTCCCGCGTAGGCGGGAATCCATAGAGAGCTAAACACTTGAAAAGACTGGATTCCCGTTTTCACGGGAATGGCAAAATTGTGCATATTTCGACTTTTTGCGAGTCCTTCAAAATTGATAATGGAGAAAAAGATATGATTTTGATGATCGATAATTATGATTCCTTTACGTACAACCTTGTTCAGTATCTTGGACAGCTTGGTGAGGAAGTTGTGGTCCACCGCAATGACAGGATCACCATTGAAGAAATTGAGGAACTGCAGCCGCAGGCAATTTTTCTGTCTCCCGGTCCCGGCTCACCGAAAGAAGCAGGGCTCACGGTGGATATAATCAAACATTTCCATAAAACAATTTCCATCATGGGAATCTGCCTGGGTCACCAGGCCATCGGCTATGCCTTTGGCGCCGATGTCGTCAGGGCTGACAGGCTCATGCACGGAAAGACCTCCGGAATCATCAACGATGGACAGACAATTTTCAAGGGACTTCCCAGCCCTTTCATAGCGGGTCGTTATCATTCCCTGATCCTGAATCGAGATTCCATTCCGCCGTGCCTTGAAATCAGCGCTGAAACGGAGGAGGGAGAAATCATGGGTGTCCGGCACCAGGAATATCCGGTGGAAGGAATACAGTTCCATCCCGAATCAATCCTCACACCGAATGGGAAACGGATTATAAAGAATTTTCTGGAAATTAGTAAAAATTAAAGGAAGGAGTTTTTATAATGATAAAAGAAGCAATAGGAAAAGTAGTTAACAAAGAGGATCTTAAAGAACACGAGATGATGGAAGTTATGGATGAAGTGATGGAGGGTGCGGCAACGCCGGCCCAGATCGCGGCCTTCATCACCGCCCTGAGGATCAAGGGTGAAACAGTCCTGGAGGTCACCGGGGCGGCACGAATCATGAGACAGAAGGCTACGAGGATCGATGCCCGTTCATCCATTATCGTGGATACCTGCGGAACCGGAGGAGATGGAATGAATACATTCAACATCTCTACGACAGCGGCCTTCGTAGTAGCAGCGGCAGGCATCACCGTGGCAAAGCATGGAAACCGGGCTGTTTCCAGCAGCTGTGGAAGCGCCGATGTCCTCGAGGCCCTGGGAGTGAATATCAGTGTAGGACCGGAAACTGTGGAAGAATGTATCCACGAAATCGGTATCGGCTTTCTTTTCGCCCCCAGACTCCACGGCGCCATGAAATATGCCATCGGCCCGCGCAGGGAAATAGGAATCAGAACCATATTTAACATGCTGGGGCCTTTGACAAACCCCGCAGGGGCAACATCACAGCTCATCGGAGTCTATGATCCCAGCCTGACGGAGATGTTTGCCGGTGTACTGAAAAATCTGGGGACAAAAAGGGCCTTTGTGGTTCACGGCTCCGACGGTCTCGATGAAGCCACAGTGACGGGTGAGACGCGGGTCTCCGAATTGAAGGATGGATTGATCACAACATATAACATCAACCCAATCGACATATTTGGTGAAGCATACCATGGCGAGGAACTTCTTGGACTGGATGCCTCATTTAACGCACAAATCACAAAGGATGCACTGTCAGGTAAAAATGGGGCATGTCGAAAGATTGTTCTTCTTAATGCCGCTCTGGCCATCGTGGCTGGAGAAAAGGCCAAAACCATTCAGGAAGGTATTGTCATAGCCGAAGATTGTATCGACAGCGGAGCAGCTATCAAAAAGCTTCAGGCACTGATTGAACTTTCCAACAGCTGAGAGGAAAAGATGATCTTAGACAGGATCGTAGAAGCAAAAAGAAGAGAAGTTGATTACCTGAAGGAGTCAACGTCCCTTGAGGCACTTAAAAAAGCCGTTAGATATCTGCCCTCTCCCCGTAATTTCAGAAAGGCAATCAGCGGTCGAGCCTGCTCCATCATTGCCGAGGTAAAGAGGAGTTCCCCTTCTAAAGGAAGGATCAGAGAAGATTTCGATCACATCGAAATCGCCTCCCTTTATGAAGAAAATGGAGCAGCAGCTATTTCCGTACTTACAGACGAAGAATTTTTCGAGGGGAAAAACTCATACCTTTCGGAAATAAAAGAAACGGTTTTTCTCCCCCTTCTCAGGAAGGATTTCATCATTGATCCTTACCAGATTTACGAGACAAGGATCATCGGGGGAGATGCCGTTCTTCTTATTGCGGGTCTATTGGAAGAGAAAACGCTCAGGCAATTTATAGATCTGGCAGAATCGCTGGGTCTTTCACCCCTGGTCGAGGTCCACTCTCGGGAAGAACTGGATAAGGCCCTTGCCGCAGGCGCAGGAATCATAGGAATCAACAACAGAAACCTGAAGACCTTTTCCACCGATCTGAGGACCAGCTTGGAACTGGCACCTTCTATTCCCGAAGACAGGATCGTGATCAGCGAAAGCGGCATACATTCGAGAGAAGATATCGAAACTTTAATGAAACAAGGTATCCATTCTTTCCTTGTCGGCGAGGCATTGATGAAGGCTCCCAATATGGGTGGAAAGTTAAAGGAGCTACTTGGAAAGTGAGGGGTGGAACAATGACGGAGATAAAGATCTGCGGAATTACCAATCTTGATGATGCCCTTGCCGTTGCCGAAAGCGGAGCCGACGCACTGGGGTTCATCTTTTATTCCAAAAGTCCCCGGTACGTATCACCGGAAAAGACAAAAGAGATCATTGAAAACCTCCCCCGTGAGATAACGAGGGTTGGAGTCTTTGTCAATCATCGTGCCGAGGAAGTTAAGGAAATTATTGAATTTTGCGGCCTTAACCTTGTTCAGCTCCACGGGAATGAAACACCTGTGTACTGCCGTCAATTTCCTGTATCCATACTGATCAGGGCCTTTTCGCCCAGGACCGAAAATGATCTTCAAATACTGAAAGATTACCCGGTAAGGGCCGTACTTGTGGATGCCTTTGATCCCAGACTCTACGGCGGAACAGGAAAAACATCAAACTGGGAACTGGCCTCAAAGATCAAGGAATCGCATCCACTTATCCTCTCCGGCGGCTTAAATATTGACAATATAAGGGCTGCAATTGAAATTGTCTCCCCCCATGCCGTGGATATCAACAGCGGTGTCGAGTCATCACCGGGGAAAAAGGACCACGATAAGGTCAGAGAGATTATTAAGATTGTGCGTAAGAATGACCGATACACTGATAGAGAAGAGGCAACGATCTTTAGATCTCATAAAAAGGTAACCTTGGTTACGCAAGGCTAAAGCCTTGCCCTACGAAGGTTTTTCACAGAACCATCAAACTTTAAACCTGAAACTTGATACATGAAACTCAAATAAGAAAAGGTGATAACATGAAAAAAACATTGCCCGACAAAAAGGGTCATTTCGGAGTCTTCGGAGGCCGCTATGCTGCCGAGACGCTGATGCCGGCTCTTCTTGAACTGGAAAAAGCCTATATCGAAGCAAAAAAAGATAAAACATTCAGAAAAGAACTCGCATCCTATCTTTATGAATATTCGGGAAGAGAAACTCCCCTTTATTTCGCGAAGGGACTCACGGAAAAACTGGGAGGCGCACGGATATATCTGAAACGGGAGGACCTTAATCATACGGGCGCTCACAAGATCAACAACACCCTGGGGCAGGCTCTTCTCGCGAGGAGGATGGGGAAAAACAGGGTAATAGCGGAAACGGGGGCCGGTCAGCATGGTGTGGCAACTGCCACGGCCGCGGCCCTCTTTGGAATGGAATGCCAGGTCTTCATGGGTGATGAAGACATAAGAAGGCAGGCGCCTAATGTCCTCCGCATGAAGATCCTGGGCGCGGAGGTTGTGCCGGTTTCATCCGGAACGGGAACGCTTAAAGATGCCATGAATGAAGCCATGCGCCAGTGGGTATCGCGTGTTAAAGACACATTCTACATAATCGGCAGCACGGCAGGCCCACATCCCTACCCTATGATGGTACGGGATTTCCAGACCGTGATAGGCAAGGAAACAAAGAGGCAGATCCTGAAAAAAGAAGGAAGGTTCCCCGATGTACTCATCGCCTGCGTGGGCGGAGGCAGCAATGCCATGGGACTTTTTCACCCCTTCAAAGATAATCTTGAAGTTGCGTTTATCGGCGTGGAAGCCGCGGGAAGCGGGATCGCCACGGGAAAACACGCTGCAAGCATATCGGCCGGAAAGCTCGGAGTGCTTCACGGAAATAAAACATATCTTCTTCAGAACGGAAACGGTCAGGTGTATGATGCACATTCTATCGCTCCGGGACTCGATTATCCCGGTGTCGGACCGGAACACAGCTACTTTTACGAAACGGGCAGGGCCGGATACGTGACGATAGACGATGATGAAGCCATTAATGCCTTTATGTTACTATCAAAATGTGAAGGGATAATTCCCGCATTGGAAAGTGCCCACGCCGTCGCCTATGCCATGAAACTGGCTCCTACTCTGGACATAGAAAAGATAATAGTTGTCAACCTGTCGGGCAGAGGAGACAAAGATCTGGGAATCATTGACGAAATAATGGAGGTTCATTAATCATGGGACGGATTGAAAGAAAATTCAGAGATTTAAAGAAAAGTGACGAGAAGGCACTCGTTGCTTATCTGACGGCGGGAGACCCTGACCTGGAAAAAACGAAGGAGATAATATTGGGACTGGATGATGCGGGTGTAGATATCCTCGAAATCGGGGTTCCTTTTTCCGATCCAACAGCCGACGGGCCCATCATTCAGGCTGCCTCCCGGAGGGCCCTGGAAAACGGGGCAACACTTTCCAACATCCTTGATATGATAGAATCTGTAAGAAAGTTCAGTGATATCCCAATCGTCCTCTTTGGTTACTACAATCCCATCCTTATTTACGGAAATGAAGGATTCGCAAAAAGGGCAAAGGCATCCGGCGTCGATGGAATACTGGTTGTGGATCTTCCGCCGGAAGAATCTGCCGAACTGAGAAAATATACGGACAGATCAGGAATCGACTTTATTTCGCTCATCGCGCCGACGACCCCTTCCGAACGAATCAGAAAGATATCCAGAAAGGCCTCGGGTTTTCTCTATTATGTTTCAATCACCGGAGTAACGGGAACCGCAAAACCACAGGTTTCCGACATAAAAAGAGAGATGAAAAGGATAAGAAGCATTACAACATTGCCTGTCGCCGTCGGTTTCGGCATATCCACACAGGAACAGGCCGGGGAGATCGCACCCTATGCCGACGGAATCGTCATTGGAAGCGCCTTTGTCCGGTTGATCGAGGAAAACAGCGGCAAAAATAACTTGGTGAATATCGTTTCCAGTTATGCTAAAGATATCAAGGCAGTTATCCGGACAACCCGGGATTAAACCCTGCAGATTTCGCATCGCTCTTCAAGTAATCAGAGTAATATGCGAAATCTGTGGATTAAAAACGAAATTCGGAATTCGAATAACGTCTTGCGATTAGAGGAATTACAATACTATGAACGAAGTTGAAATAGGCATTATAGGCGGCACCGGGGGAATCGGAAGATGGTTTGCCGATTTCTTCGAAAAGGAAGGGTATATCGTTCATGTGTCGGGAAGAAGAACAGGCATGGATATGGATGAGATGACCCAAAAATGTCAGGTTGTCATCGTCAGCGTACCGATTGGTGTTACCACTCAAGTCATTGAACAAGTGGGACCCAAAATGAAAAAGGAATCCCTCCTGATGGATTTCACTTCCCTGAAAGAAAAACCTGTCAAGGCCATGCTCAAATACTCCAGTTCAGAAGTTATGGGATGTCATCCCCTTTTCGGCCCCGATGTCAACTCAATTGAAGGGCAAAATATAGTTTTCTGCCCCGCCAGGATAAAAAAATGGTCAAACTGGCCAAAGGACATCTTCCAGAAAAGGGGCGCCCATGTTTTCGAAGCAACACCGGAAGGTCACGATGAGATGATGGCCATTATTCAGGGATTAACTCACATGAACACGATCACAATGGGACTGGTTCTAAGAGAAACAGATGTTGATCTTACTGAACTGAAGAAATTTTCCACTCCCATTTTCGACACGAAACTCGCCATTATCGAAAAAATATTTACCAACAATCCCCAACTCTATGCAGAAATCATTACACTGAATCCACACATAAATAAAATACTCGACATTTATGAGAAAAACCTTGCCCAATTGAAAAACCTGATCGACAGGGAAGATACAGAAGGTCTCACAAAGCTGCTTAAAGAGCGATGAGTTTGAGCTATAGGTTTCAATTACGGGACTTTTGATCCGTCGTAAATCTTCGAAATACATTAATATCGAGTAACAGGTGTTTTTATGCCTTACAAACCATACATTGATGCAGATGTCACAGTAAATGAAGACTATATCGTCGTTTCTGATGGTACCGCTCTTAAGACAATCGAATTCGTACCGGCAGGCGATACGCCTGAGAAACCGGTTGTTATCTTCGTAGCCGGATGGATCTCATCAATCAGCGGATGGAAAGATGTACTAAAACAACTGACTCACCGTTACCGAACCCTGTACATAGAAACAAGAGAAAAAAAGAGTGCCGGATTGCCTGTGGGTACGTCTGTGGACTTTTCTGTCGGACGCATGAGCAAGGATATCGAAGAGTTGCTACAGCAAAGAGTTCCCCCGGAGCGACCCTTTTGTTTTGTAGGCAGTTCTCTGGGCTCCACTATTATTCTTGATTATTTGAGTCAGGACTTGAGACAGTCATTTGATGCATTTCTGATAGCGCCAAATTGCGAATTCAGTTTTCCTCTCTGGTTTCTGCTGGCCCTGCGATTCTTGCCGCCCGCTTTCTATACGGCAATTAAACCAGTTGTGAAATGGTACTTGCGAGAAATTCGTTTGGATAAAAACAAAGAGCCGGAACAGGTGAAAAAATACGAGGGGACTCTCGATGTGGCAGAGCCAAGGAGACTGAAAGCCAGCGCATGGGCCTTAAAGGATTATAGTTTGTGGCATAAGTTGCCTGAGATTAAAGCCCCGGTGCTAATCATAGGTGCCGAGAGTGACCTTTTGCATGGAGTTAAGGAAATGGAGAGAATGGTCTCCCTGATGCCGTCCGCGCGGCTCGAGATAATGGCCAGCAATAAGGAAACTCACAGTGAAAAAGCCGGGGAGTTCATTGTCAAGCAAATCGCTATAAAAAGATTATAATATTCGTAATTCGGAAAACGTTATCCGAAATCCGAATTTGTTAAACTGAAGGCAAGGGTTTCTCTCACAATACCCGAGTGGAACAAAAAAAGAGGCACCCCATGTATATATTATCCGGGAGTGCCTCTTTTTTTCAGAAATAGTTCTATACGGGTTTCACATTCACCGCTGACGGGCCTTTATCACCTTGCTCTATCTCGAAGCTCACGCGCTGTCCCTCATACAAGGTCTTGAAGCCTTCAGCAGTAATAGCACTGTAATGAACAAACACATCACCACCTTCATCGTCTTCGATGAATCCAAAGCCCTTCCTCTCATTAAACCATTTTACTTTACCTTCTGCCATCACCTGTACCCTCCTTTTCTAATCTTTTTCAAAGTCGGATTGCAACCTTATGACAGAAAGATAAAGCCAGCAAAACCCTGGAGAGTATGACGGCCACCTTTTACACTTCAAATGTCTCTATCCAACTTCTACTTCTTCCCGCTGATCTGCAGAGTGTCACAACGGGTTATATCTACAAAACTAATTCGCACATATTATATAGATTACTTGAAGTCAAGGCTTTTTTGAAATGTTCCACTAAAGATAATTGATCTTTATTCTTGACATCAATGAAAAAACTTTATTTAACCCGAGAAGGTTGATGAACTCGTAAAAAGCCAAAAGTCGAGTCACTCCCGCGAAGCTTGTCCTCGACCCCGATCGGGCAGCGGGAGTCCATAAGTACTTGAAAGAACCGGATTCCCGATTCCGCGGGAATGACAAAGCTTGTCCTCGACCTGATCGGGGAAGGGTAGAAATTCGATTTTTTACGAAACCGTCAAGGTTGAACGGAAAAGGAAACATAAAATCTTTAAAAAATATGGAGGACAAGATGGGATTAGAGTTTGAAAAAGACGGACACATCGCGAAGGTGGGTTTGAACATACCCGAAACGTTAAACGCCCTGGGACCTGACATTCTCTTTGAATTATACAAAACCTGGGAAGAGTGCCAGGAAGACGACAATGTCAGGGTCGTCATACTTTATTCGGCATTACCTAATATATTCTGTTCCGGTATGGATCTCAATACGGCAATACCGGTTCTGACAGCTGCCCGGAAGCCGGAAACGGAAGGTGAAAAATGGCTGATTTCCGATGACAACGCAGTTGGAAAGGCCATGCTCAAATACAAGGAACTGGACAGACCTGTTATAGCTGCCATAAACGGTTATTGTCTCACCGGTGGATTTGAAATGTCCATGGGTTGTGAACTCAGAGTCGCAGCCGAAGATGCCGTCTTTCAGATGCGCGAAACTACTCTCGGTATAATGCCTATAGGCGGTTCCAATGTCTTCCTTCCCATGCAGATTGGCAGTACGCGGGCACTGGAAATACTCCTTACGGGCAACAATTTTCCCGCTTCCACACTTTACGAATGGGGATTCTTAAACCGGGTCGTGCCAAAGGAGAATCTGATGGATGAAGCGATGGCGCTGGCGGAAAGAATTGCGAGCAACGGGCCCTTATCCGTCAGGAGTATGGTAAAACTCTCCCGACAGATAAAGGAATTGTCCATTGAAGAGGCAATGAAAAAGGAAATAGAAATCGGTTTTCCCGTTTTCATGAGTGAACAGGCCCGGGAAGGTGTACGAGCCCAGAAAGAAAAGAGAAAACCTGTTTTCAAGTGAATTACCCCGCCTACAAGGCGGGGCATCTTAAATCAAAACAATCTTAAC
>CAZGAK010000070.1:0-10816 GCA_964523565.1 uncultured Syntrophaceae bacterium
TGTAAAGAAGCCGTATCTGATGGAACAAATCGGAATTGCTGTCAAAAATGAACTGAATAGATAAATAACAATTTGGGAAGCAGCATTAGATAAAGTGAATTTTCTTTACAGCAGATGCCAGTATATATGTTTTTATGTTGTTGCTCCCGGGATCTGCAGGTAAGAGGAAAAAACCTGGTCGGTTCGGGTCGTAACCCATAGTTGACCCGATCATCACTTCGTCATCCACGAATGTCACTTTCACTTTATGGCCGGAAGGATTTTCTCCTTCAACATACACTTTTCTCTCATCAAAAGTTCCGTCTCCAACAAAATCCCGAACGAAGAACACAGATTTTAGAGAATTCATAAAAATCTCGATTGCCTCACCATTGGTCTTATCCGCAGGATATAGGTGGAAACGATCTTTGTCAGGAAAAAAATCACAGGTAAAACCCTTGAGCAACCTGCCATCGGTATATCGTACAATAACTTTCATTTAGCTGTGTTTTTACCCACCACTGACAATTTTCATGCAAAAGAAGGCTACAAAACACTGCAAAGGAATTGCCCCGTTAGAGAACCTTCTGTTTTTGCCACTTCCTCAGGCGTACCGGATGCAATGATTCTGCCGCCTCTTTCCCCGCCTTCGGGACCAAGGTCAATTATATAATCGGCAGATTTGATGACATCCAGATTATGTTCAATGACCACAACGGTGTTATTCATGTCCACCAATCTCATCAACACGTCAAGGAGCTTGTGAATATCGGCAAAATGCAGACCGATTGTTGGTTCATCCAGTATATAAAGAGTATTGGTCGATAAACGTTTCCCTAATTCCCTTGCCAGCTTTACTCGTTGGGCCTCGCCTCCGGAAAGGGTTGTAGCAGATTGACCCAATTTTATATACCCAAGGCCGACATCGTAAAGAAGCTGTAATTTTGTCTTTATAACAGGTATATTATCGAAAAAAGACAGTGCTTGATTGACCGTCATATCAAGGATATCAGCTATATTTTTTCCCTTGTAACGAATTTCAAGTGTGTCTTCATTAAATCTCTTTCCAAGACATGCGTCACAGGTGATATACACATCGGGCAGAAAATGCATCTCTATCCTTTTTAAGCCATCCCCCTGACAAGCCTCACACCTACCCCCCTTAACATTAAAACTGAACCGGCCCGGCTTGTACCCACGCACCCTTGATTCCGGAAGCTGGTGGAAAAGATCCCGTATGTATGTTAAAACTCCCGTATAAGTGGCTGGATTTGATCGAGGGGTACGCCCTATGGGCTGCTGATCCATTGTGATGACCCTTTCAATCCCTCCTAAATCCTTTATTCGTTTTACTTTCCCCATCCTTCCCCTGTACTTGTTCAGCCTTCTGCGGAGGACTTTATACAGCGTCTCTATAACCATGGTACTCTTCCCCGATCCGGATACACCCGTAACACAGGTAAAAAGACCAACTGGAATCCTGATATCTATATTCTTCAGATTGTTTTCCGAGGCTTCCTCCATAATGATAAACTGGCCGGGATTGTTTCTTCGCCTTTTCGGTACGGGAATGGACAATCTTCCGGAAAGATATCCCCCCGTTAGAGAATCTTCAGACTTACAGATATCTTCAGGAGCGCCCTGAAAGACAACATTCCCTCCCTGCAGACCGGCACCTGGTCCCATATCGATAACATGATCAGAAGAAATCATCATTTCCGTATCATGCTCCACCACCAGAACCGTATTCCCCATATCCCTCAGCCGTTTGAGTGTTGAAATAAGACGGACATTATCCCGAGGGTGGAGGCCTACCGTCGGCTCATCCAGGACATAAAGAACACCGACAAGACCTGATCCTATCTGTGTGGCCAGGCGAATGCGCTGTTCTTCTCCGCCTGAAAGAGTTCCCGCTGACCGGGCCAGATCCAGATAATCCATCCCCACATCTAAAAGAAATCTCAGTCTTTCTTTAATTTCCTTCAGTATTCGTTCGGAAACGAGGGATTCACGAGGAGAGAGGGAGAGGGAATCAAAAAATTTCATACATTCCCCGATCGACATCCGACACACTTCATATATATTCTTTTCTCCAACGGTCACAGAAAGGCTTTCTTTCCTCAATCTGGCACCGCCGCATTCAGGACAATCCCTCACATTCATATATCGCGACAGTTCAATTCTCGCATCATGGGAATCTGCCTCTCTGTATCGCCGCCCGAGTCTGGTCATCACACCTTCAAAAGATCTGGTGTAAAAATGCCTTCTCTTCCCCCTGTCAAAATAAAACTCGATTTTTTCGTCCCCTGAACCATATAAAAGAGCATTCCTGACCTTTTCAGGCAATCTATTAAAGGGAACATTGATATCAAAACCGTAGTGATTTGAGAGGGATTCCAGCATCTGATAATAATAGAGAGATTTCCTTCCCTCCCATGGAGCAATAGCCCCTTCCCTGATAGAAAGGCCCGGGTCGGGAACAACCAGGTTTTCATCAAAGTATACCTTTGTACCCAGCCCCCCGCAATCAGGACAGGCACCATACGGGCTATTGAAAGAAAATATCCGCGGAGAAAGTTCGGAAATGCTTATACCGCAATCAGGACAGGCATATGCCTCGCTGAAGATAATCTCTTCTCCATCTATGACCTGTACCTTTACCAGTTCCTCCGAGAGGCCCAGGGCAATCTCCACTGAATCCCTCAAGCGCTGTCTTATACCCTCTTTTATTATCAGGCGGTCAACCACTACATCTATATCGTGACGTTTATTTTTATCCAGAAAGATCTCATCGGAGAGATCAAAGATCTCTCCATCAATCCGAACCCTGACAAAACCGTCCTTCAGCAACTTTTTAAGTTCTTTCTGGAACTCGCCCTTCTTCCCCCTGACGACAGGTGAGAGAATGTTAAGTTTTGTATTCGGGGGAAAGGCAAGGATACTGTCAACCATCGTATCAACGGTCTGAGATTTTATCTCTCTACCGCACCGGTAACAGTGAGGCACTCCTACGCGGGCATACAGCAGACGGAGATAATCATATATTTCAGTTACTGTTCCAACAGTTGAGCGGGGATTCTGACTGGCTGTCCTCTGCTCAATGGCGATGGCGGGAGACAAACCCTCGATAGATTCGACCTCGGGCTTGTCCATCTGACCTATAAACTGACGGGCATAGGTAGAGAGAGATTCTACGTAACGTCTCTGCCCTTCGGCATATATGGTATCAAATGCCAGAGAAGACTTGCCGGAACCGCTGACTCCGGTGATCACGACAAGCTGATCCCTGGGAATGTTTATATTTATATTTTTAAGGTTGTGCTGACATGCACCCCTGATCTTTATATACTTCATAATCTGAGTTTCAAGTTTCAGGTTTTAAGTTGGCGCCCTGTCGGGCGAACTGTTTTCCGGTTTATATCCAATGTTTCGACTTTTTCCGAAGCCTTCAAACTTGAAATTTCAGACTCGAAACTTTTTCACAGTCGTATCTCAACAAGCGATTTTCCCCTCTGTTCTTTTAGCCATTCCTGAAATTTTTTTTCTACCTTCACGCTGCCAATTTTCCCTATTATTTCTTCTCGAACCGATTCAATCGGTTTTATTCCGGCCCCTCTTTTGTCGATAACCTGAATGATATGAAAACCTATGGGAGACTCAATAATCTCGCTGATTTCACCTTTTTTCAACGCAAAAGCTACCTCGTCCACTCCCGGTAACATCATGCCCTTCTCAATATATCCGAGGTCACCACCCGCTTTTGCAGCCGGACCCTGGGAAACTTCCACTGCCAGCAACCTGAAAGATTCTCCACTCTTCAATCTATTCAGTGTTTCCTCGGCAAGTATCCTTCGTTCTTTTTTAACTTCAGCATCATTGTCTCTGGGAACGATAATCAGGATCTGATTAATTCTGACAGCCTCTTTTCCTTCATAATCCTCCCTGTGTTCACGGTAATAATCACCTATCTCCTCACGACTTACGGTAACTTTACTTTTTATTTCTCTTCCCAATAGATTCATTCTCGTCAGATGTTGCCTGAGCTCTTCTTTATATTCATCAAATGTGCCTCCCTCTCTGGCAATTGCCTCCTGGAATGCTTCCATGGAAATCTTTTTTTGGGCTATAATATTCCTGATTGCTTCATCGATATCTTTATCGGAGACGACGATCCCCAGCTTTTTTGCTTCCTGTTCTATCAGTTTTTGATTGATGAGTTCATTTAAAACTGTCATTCGGAGCTGTTTTGCAACACTTTCCCGGTCGGCCACCTCCGAAGTTTTTTCTATTCTTTTCATAAAAGCCTCAATGTCTCTGTTTAATTCAGAAAGGGTTATAACATCGTCATTTACAACGGCCACTATCCTGTCTGCTACAGTGGCACTTGATGAGGCTGCCAGCAGGATTGAAAAAACAAGGATGACCATAAAAATCTTTAAAACCTTCATTGCTGCTCCTTTATGACTAAGCTAAGCCGGTTAGTTCATTAATTCTTCCAACAGATTCTTCGCCTTGTCAATAATTTCATTTTTTTTGAGCCCGGGCATGGAAACGAGGAGTTTGAAATCCGGCGTGAATTTCAGTCCCTGCAATTTTCTACTTCGGGAAAGATCGACTATCTTCTCTGGATTTATGGGACTGTTCTGATGGAAAGCAATAAACATATTTTTTCCATCATATTCCATCTTTTTGGCCATCACGTTTTTTAACTGATTTCTGATCCTGATGATTTCAACGAGATTATCCACCTCGGGCGGTGTGATTCCGTAACAATCGATCAATTCCTCTTTCAAATCAGACAAATCTTCTTCTGAAGAAGCCATGGATATCTTTTTATAGGTCCTAAGTCTACTGTGTACATCTGCAATATAATCATCCGGAATAAAAGCGGACAGTCCAAAATTAATTTCGGGCCGTATTTCTTCATCAGAAATCTCCTCTCCCCTTAATTCCCTGATAGTCTTTTCCATCAGCTCTGTGTACAGCTCGTAGCCCACAGCAGATATATGCCCCGATTGTGATACTCCTAGGAAATTCCCCCCCCCTCTTATTTCAAGATCATGCGTCGCAACTTTAAAACCTGAACCCGGTTCAGAAAACTCCTGTATTATTCGAAGCCTTTTCCGAGCATCACGAGAAAGCATTACATCCCTGGGAACCAGGAGATATGCATATGCCTCTTCTTTCGACCTGCCGACCCTGCCTCGCAGCTGGTAGAGCTGAGAAAGGCCGAATCTGTCGGCACGATTGATTATTATTGTATTTGCCGTCGGTATATCAACGCCGGATCCCATAATCGTTGTGCAAATCAAAACATTATACTCTTTTTTAAGAAATTTTACCATTACTGCTTCAAGATCCCTGGCCTTCATCTGCCCGTGAGCCACACCTATTTTTGCCTCAGGCAAAAGCTTTTCTACGAAACGGGCCATGCTGTATATTGATTTCACCCTGTCGTGCACAAAGAAAACCTGCCCACCTCTTTCCAGTTCCTGCTTTATGGCCCCTGTTATAACATCTTCGTCAAACTCCGTGACATAAGCCCTGATAAACTGCCTATCCTGCGGAGGCGTATCAATAATGGAAAGATCCCGTATCCCTACAAGGGATAGCTGCAAAGTCCTTGGTATGGGGGTCGCCGTCAGCGTAAGGACATCGATAAGATTGCGAAGTTTCTTTAACTTTTCTTTATCACTCACGCCAAATCGTTGTTCCTCATCGATAACAACTAATCCCAATTCTTTAAAGATAACATCTTTCTGTAAAATCTTTTGCGTACCTATGGTAATATCCACTAATCCCTTGTTTATATCTTCTACGATTTTATTTTGCTGAGCTTTTGTCTTATACCGGTTGAGGACCTCAATACGGACGGGATATTTTTCAAATCTTTCGGAAAATGTCTGATAGTGCTGCTCCGCAAGGATTGTTGTGGGAACCAGAACCGCTGTCTGCTTGCCATCCATGGCGGCCCTGAAGGAGGCCCTGACCGCCACTTCTGTCTTGCCGAACCCGGCATCGCCGCAGATTAATCTGTCCATGGGCCTGGAATCACTCATATCGATATTCACATCTTCGATGGCATCTGCCTGATCCGGTGTCTCCTCATACTCAAAAGAAGACGAAAATTCTTCATAATATCTGTCGGGAGGATGAAATTGATGTCCTTCCATAATCTCTCTGGCGGCATAGATGGAAACCAGTTCTTTCGCAATGGCCCGAACTGATTTTTTCACTCTTTTCTTCACTGTTTCCCACGAAGTACCACCCAGCTTATCGACACCGGGGGCATAATCACCTGGACCGATATACCTCTGAATTTGATCCAGGCGATCGACAGGAATGTACAGTTTATCCCCTCCCGCATATTCAATTATCAGAAAATCATTTTCAGTATCCCCTATGTCCAGTTTCTTAAGTCCAAGGTAAAGGCCGATGCCATGGTCCCCATGTACTACAAAATCTCCCTCTTTCAACTCTCCAAACGATTTCAGGAAAAATCCTTCCCTGCCATATGCTTTCCGTTTCCTTTTTATTTTTCTGCCGAATATCTCCTCTTCACTGATAATAACCAGTCTCAAGGAGGGATAAGAAAATCCCTCACTTATTTTACCGGCCATAATTACCAGCCGGCCCCGGCCACTATGGCTATCAAGCTCGGAAAAAAAAGGAGAATCAGCCTGGCGGGCGGGAAGAGAATATCCTTCAAGGAGGTGAGACATCCGCTGTATTTCCTCCTCCCCGCAAAGAAAGACAACAAGATTATCCTCATCAATCCAATTTCGCACTCTGTTTGCAAGAGGGGTGAGGAGGCCATTTTCCTTCTTCAAAAAGGCGGCCTTCTCCTGCCTTAACCCTGCATTTATTTCCACGTTAAATCTGACGTCTTCTTCCCCGGCATCGTCACGAGCACCGATATGAAGATTTTCCAAATATATCCGTTGCCTGTTCTCATACCTTTCCAGGAGATCATCTATAGATGCAGAAAAGAATTCCCTTTCCACATAGAACTTGCCTTCATTTTTAGCCTTCAGCAAAAACCGATCGATGTAATTTGTAACCTCTTCCTCGGCCTGTTTAAGGGCGGTAAAGTCATCAAACGCAATTATACTTTCCCTTGATACATAGTCGAAGACGGTATCAAGACCGTCGGAAGAAGAAACGAAATTTCCATAAAATACGGATAACAGGTGCGGGTTGACAGAAGATGTCAAGCCACTTTCGATTATATCTAAAAGATGATCTTTCTTCGCCCTGGAAAGCCCCAGGTCATTGGCCCTGCTTCTAATATTTTTCAGGGCCCTCTTTTTGGTTTCTTCAGAAAAGATGAGTTCACTGGCCGGAGGGATAACAAATTCGAGCAGTTCTTTTCGGGATCGTTGAGTGACGGGGTCGAATTCCCTGATTGATTCTATTTCATCCCCCATGAACTCCATTCTGAGGGGTTTCAAAACTGTCGGAGGATAAAGATCAATGATATGACCCCTTACACTGAATTCACCTTCCTCTTCCACCAGTGAAACCCTTTTGTAACCGCCTTCTATCAACTTGTTTACAAGACGATCCCTTTCCAGGTAATCCCCAATAGTTACTGTTTCTATATAATCACCAAGAATATCAACGGGAACAACCTTTTGTAAAACGGCACTTGCGGGAACAACAACAACGGCCTGTTTGTCCACAAGTAATCTGAAAAGGATTTCTATCCTCTTTGACATTATTTCCCTTTGAGAGGAAAGTACATCCGAAGAGACAATATCCCATGGGGGGAAAAGAAAGACATTCTCTTCGCCGAGGAAAAAGGAAAAGTCCTGACACGCATCCTTCGCTTCCTCAACTGTGGGACAGATGAATATCAATGGTTTTTTTACGTGTGTAACAAGGATAGACAGAATAAAGGATTTAGCAGAACCGCTCAGTCCACTAACGGTTATCTCCTTTTCTCCCCTGCATATTCTGTCAATAAGGACGTGCAAAGAGGGATCGGCAAATAATTTATTTTTCTGTAAAATTTTTCTCACTGAGTAAAAACAGTTTCAAGTTTAAAGTTTCAGGTTTCAAGTTTCGGGTTTTCCGGTTTTGACTTTAAACTTAAAACTTGAAACTTAAAACCATGTCGTTATGATACTTCCAGCATCCTTCTCAGAGCTATATTAGCGGCAGCCCTTATCCTGTCCGGTACTGCGATAACGTGTTTCATCTCCACCAGGGCATCGAGTATATCTTCCAGAGTAATATATTTCATATCAGGGCAGATAAGTTTATCTGATACCGGGATAAACGTCTTCCCGGGATTTTCTTTCTTTAGCTGGTGCATGATTCCTGATTCGGTGCCGACGATGATCTCTTCAGCCCCTGTCTCTCTGACAAATCTGATAATTCCTCCCGTACTCCCGACAAAATCCGCCATCTCCAGAACTTCAGGGGCACATTCCGGATGGGCCGCAAACTGAGCATCAGGATATTGTTCCTTTACAGCCTCTACCTCTTCCGTAGTAACAAAATGGTGAACCGGACAATAACCGCCCCAAGGAATGATCTCTTTATCTGTGTGCAGTGAAGTGTAGCGGGCAAGATTACCATCTGGAATCATGAGTATTCTCCCGACATCTGTAAGGGAATCCACCACCTTAACCGCATTGGCAGAGGTACAGCATATATCACTGTGCGCCTTGATCTCAGCCGACGAGTTGACATAGGCAACTACCTTGACATCAGGATTCTCTTCCCTTGCCTTTTCCAGTTGATCGACGGTAATCATGTCTGCGAGGGGACATCCCGCTTCCTCTCTCGGGAGCAACACGGTTTTATCGGGAGATAGAATAGAGGCGCTCTCTGCCATAAAACGCACACCTGCGAACACAATGATCTCTGCATCCGTTCTGGCCGCCTCCATACTCAGTACAAGTGAATCCCCCAGGATGTCGGCGATATCCTGAATCTCAGCCCGTTGATAATAATGAACCAGAAGAATAGCATTCTTTTCTTCCAGCAATTTCTTAATCTTATTTTGCAAATCTATAACACTCATATCTTCTCTCACAGAAATAATTTAATTAAGCATTCATTATATTGACAATAATTGAAAACAGTTAAACGCATCAGGCAATGGCGATTATGTTTATAACATCAATGGCATTTATTCAAGTGTAAAATATTGACAAGGCTACATGTTTAAGATATTAAACCTGAAAAATCAGGATAACAGAATGTGTAATTATGATTAAATTTGAAAATGCATTAAACCATATCCTCAGTTCGATTTCTCCCCTTGGAGTTGAAAAGGTCAACATAACGAATGCCCTTGGAAGGGTTCTCAGCGAAGACATCTACGCCGGTCGAGATATTCCACCGATAGACAATTCCGCCATGGACGGCTACGGAATAACCGCGGAAGACACCATGGGCGCCTCCAGGGAAAATCCCCTTCTCTTTGATGTCATCGAGGATGTCCCCGCCGGATATACGCCCACGAAGATTGTTGGTTTTGCAGAAGCAACAAGGATCATGACGGGTGCATCTGTCCCTCGAGGTGTTGATGCCGTTGTGCCTGTAGAGGATACCGAACTGGACGGGAACAGGGTAAAGATATTTGCAGAAGTACAGACAGGCCAGAACGTCAGATATACGGGAGAAGATGTAAGAGAAGGGGAACTTGTTCTCCCCAAGGGAAAGATCATAAGGCCGGCAGAGACAGGCATGCTGGCTTCCCTCGGACGCTCCTTTGTACAGGGTTACCAAAAGCCTCTCGTTGCCATTCTTGCCACGGGAGATGAACTTGTCGATATCGACGGAATCTTATCACCGGAAAAGATCATAAGCAGTAACAGTTATTCAACTGCCGCTCAGATCATGGAATGCGGAGGTATCCCCCTTCAGATCGGAATTGCAAAAGACACAAAGGAAGATCTCACTGCAAAATTTAGGGATGCCATGCGGGCTGATATCATCGTATCGTCAGCCGGGGTATCCGTTGGAGATTATGACTTTGTAAAAGATGTAATGAAGGATATGGGAATCTCTATCGAATTCTGGCAGGTTGCTCAGCGGCCTGGGAAACCGTTTACTTTCGGTACTGCAGCAAGAAAACCGGTTTTTGGACTTCCCGGCAACCCTGTATCATCCATGATCACCTTTGAACAGTATGTTCGTCCTTCAATCCTGAAGATGATGGGTCATAAAAATCTCTTTCGTAAGGCTATAAAGGCCACCATCAAAGAAGATATAAAGAAAAAAGAGGGATTACGATATTTTATCAGAGCCGTGGTAAGTTATGAAAATGGCCGATTTACTGCTGTAACGACGGGTGGACAGGGCTCCGGTATTTTGAAATCGATGGTCATGGCAAACGGGATTATCGTACTTCCGGAAGAAATAACCTCGGTAAAGACAGGTGATGAGGTAACCGTTCAGTTAATAGACAACTCCTTTGAGATGACACTGCAACCCGGTTACCTGTAAAGACAATTTCATCAACCTGTCATTGATAAAACATTGACATGCTTCGCCACATAAAGTAGTTTTTCTTTACGCGGAAGTGCCAAGGTCACTGGTGGGCCTCCTGGACTTCAAATCCAGTGTGGGGGGCTAATCACCTCCCAGGTGGGTTCGATTCCCATGCACTTCCGCCATTTTATTAGAAAATTTCGATTTTTAGCGAATATATTTCTTTAACCTTTCTTTAACCTTCTTTAACCTGAATCCTTCCTCCCAGTAATCATTTAAGTCGTAATCTTATTTTGGCGGAAGTCTTCACAAATTAAATATTTGAGAAGTTATGGTATTGGCAAGTTATGTTGTCAGTATCGTTATGTTACCAGATATAGTTCATGTAATT
>CAZGAK010000071.1:0-10410 GCA_964523565.1 uncultured Syntrophaceae bacterium
TGGTTAAAATTTTCGCCTTCCTTGAACTTGAACAAAATTGAACATTCTGCAAAGGGCTCACTTTTTCAACAAGTAGCCAGCCACCTTATCATGCAAACGCTGGGATGCCAGTTGGTTTCCCAGAATACCGATCCTGATGCCGACCGTTGTTAAATCTCTTGACTTGTACGTGATGTAAAAACGAACCTTTTCGCCATCTATAATGGCATCTATTGTTCCCTTACCTATCTCTTTATAGGGGATGACATCAACTGAGCGCATATCAGCTACGGTCTTTTCAGAAGCATCCCATACCTTGTCAAACGAAAAGTGGTAATCGGTTTTCAATTCACCGTTTACAAAGAAATATGTTCCTGTACCTGCTGAAACTGCGGCACCGCCTGCAATTATGGCCGGACAACCCGAAAGTAAGAAAATACCTGCAATCAATAATAAGGCCCATCCCTTTGAATATAATTTGTACATTAGAGCTCTCCTTTTTCTTTTTTCTCTTCTACCCCAAAATCTTTTAGACCTTTTGCTATAGATTTTAACTTTTCATCGACGAGAAAGCTTACCGTTCCCGGTGGATAATTACCATCTTTATCTTTCTCTCCTGCTTCAATACCGGTCAGTATCGTCATACCTCTATCAATTGTACCTACCGGATATATGTGAAACTTTCCTTCCGAAACAGATCGCACAATGTCCTTTCTTAACATAAGGTCAGGAACATTCAACGAAGGTATCATTACACCCTGGTTCCCTGCAAGGCCTTTAGCGTTACATACATCGTAAAAACCCTCAATTTTCTGATTAGCACCCCCTATCGGCTGGATTTCTCCCTTCTGGTTTACCGAACCGGTAACGGCTATATCCTGTCTGAGTGGTAATCCTGAAAGGCTTGACAGGATTGCGTAAACTTCCGTTGATGAAGCGCTGTCTCCATCAACACCACCATAAGATTGTTCAAAGCATATACTTGAACTCATCGTCAAGGGTTTGTCCTGGGCATATTTGCCTCTAAAATATCCTTCCAGAATCAATACCCCTTTATCGTGGGTCTTCCCTGACAGCTTTGCTTCCCTTTCTATATTAATGATGCCGGCTCTGCCCATGGATGTTTCTGCCGTTATTCGTGAAGGCTTTGCGAAGGAGTAATCACCCATATCATAAATAGATAGACCGTTTACCTGACCGACTACGGCTCCTTCCGTATCAATCATAATGGTTCCGTCTTCAATCAGTTCCTGGATCTTGTCCTCGATGAGTTTCACCCGTCCGATTTTTTCTTCGTAAGCCTTATCTACATGCTTGTCTGTCACGAGAGGGCTCTTGTCTTTTTGAGCCCAGTAATTTGCCTCTCGAACAAGATCTGCTATATCACTGAATCGAGTGGACAACTTTTTTTGTTTTCCTGTCAGCCTTATACCAAATTCGATGATTGCTGCCACGGCACTCTTGTGAAACTGAAGCAATTTCTCATCCTCAATGATTCTCTTTATGAAAAATACATAGTTGGTTATATGTTCTTTCTTGTTAGGCATTTCCGTATCAAACTGGGCCTTTGTCTTGAAGATCTTCTTGAAATCTTCTTCTAAATTATAGAGTAGATGATAAAGATAATTGTCTCCTATCATGATAACCTTTGTGTTAATTGGTATAGGCTCTGGTTTCATAGCGGTGGATGCCATGCCGAAAGGATCATAGGGCTGCATGTTCAGCAATCTGTTTTTGAGAGTTCTTTTGAGAAATGACCATACACCCGGTTCGATCAGGGCTTCAAGTGCATTGAAGACAATGTATCCGCCGTTGGCCCGGAGGAGAGAGCCTGCCTTTATGCGGGTGAAATCTGTTTTCCAGAATCCCGATCTGTCAATTTCTCTCTCTATAGTACCAAAAAGGTTTTTATATGTTGGCGCTGTTTCTACGATAACGGGCACCTTTTCAGTTTGAGAATTATCGACGACCACATTTACTTTGTAATCAATGAATTTTTTTTGGGGTAACGAAGGATAATAAGGAACAGGTATTTGCTGTTGTTGTTGCTGCTGTTCTTCATTGAACATCTTGAGGTTTGATAGAATGCTTTTCTGTGCCTCATCTAAGAAACTGTTGATTTTATCGTTGTATTTCCCGTACCTTAACCTTATATCTGATACCATACCACTTACAACAGGAAGTCCCATCTTATATTCAAGTGAATTCATTTCTTTGCGGATTTCCCTTTCAATTTGCCTTGTTTCTCTCATAAGGCCCTCGAGTTCAATCCTTAATCCACTGAGTTTTTTTCTTGTTTTTTCAAGGTTTTCCCTGCTGTATTTATCCTGGTTTGCTAAAGCTTCCAGTTGCTCGATGGGAACGGGCTTTCCTTCATAAAGAGGGACAATGTCCTGCTTTGTGTAAGGCCCTATCTGATATTGAACCAGTTGGAAATTTTCTTTTTGGATCTTTTCATTGAATTCTTTGACCATCTCTTTCTGTTTTGCCATGTGACTGCTAACAATATGTTCCGAGGCCTTCTTAAAATCCTCACTCCCAAATATATGAGGTATTTGTTTTTCCAGATGCATAATCATTTCATTCATGTCTTTTTGGAAGTTTATGCCCATACCGGCTGGAAGCATAATCACCTTTGGCATATCAGGATCTCTGAAATTGTTCACATAGCAAATATCGTCAGGAATCTTTTTTTCCAGATCAAGCTGATCCAGGAGGCTTTTTATCGTCGATGTTTTCCCCGTTCCTGTAAGGCCGGCTGCATAGATATTGTAACCGGGACTTTCTATTTCCAATCCAATTTGTGCAGCCTTTATAGCCCTTTCCTGTCCTATAATCCCCCGGGAATAGTCACATTCCTCCGTGTTCTCGAATCCTAAGGAATCGGGATCTATTCTGACTCGCAAATTTTCCGGTGCAACCTCTTCGAAATTCTTTTTCATTTTCAACTCTCCCTATGCAAGGTCTTCCTATAGCAGCCCAGTGTCCCAACACTGCTAATATAATTTATGCTTTCTGAATTGTCTATATTTTTATTGTCTGAAGACACTTGTTCTGGTAGGTTGCCTCCTATGGATGGGAATGTACATAAATAAGAAAGCAATACGATTTGAATGAAAAAGATTTGTTTTATTATAAGCATGGTATTGATTTTTTTGCCTGGTTGTCCTGGTGCCTTTCAACTTAGTGCCACGACTGAGGGAGGAAAGGTAACTATTTGCTCACAGTATCGTGATATTTCTCCTGGAGAAGTTGTAAAGATTTCTCTGCAGTCGCCGAGGTTTTCGTCTGCAGTGGCACATTTTCACGGTAAAGATTATATGTTTGTCCCTGACAGAAATGATTCTTCGTTTTTCCTTCTCATAGGTTTGGGGCTTGATATGAAACCCGGTATTTATGAACTTGCCATCCATATTAATTTTCCGAACGGAAGTCGGAAGGACTTTCCCCTTGCACTTCCTGTTTCGAATGGGAAATTTGCCATTCGGAATATCAATGTGGATGAAAAATATATTTTCCCGTCCGCTAAGGCGCAGGAAAGGATAAATAAGGAAGTCGAATTGGTAAAAGAGGTCTATCAAGCGTATACACCGGGCTGGTTAGGCTATGGCAATTTTATCGTGCCGTCTAATGGAAAGATCAGGAAGAATTTTGGAGAGAAAAGGATATTTAATAATGAGTTTCATTCCCGTCATAGGGGGGTGGATATACGCTCAAGCCGGGGGACAAGGGTGAAGGCGGGAAATTCAGGAAAGATTGTCCTGAAACGTAATCTTTATTATGCCGGTAATACGGTCATTTGTGATCATGGCGCAGGTCTTTTTTCAATTTATTGCCACTTGTCGAGAGTTTTAGTAAAAGAGGGTGATTTAGTTAATAAGGGAGAAGTGATCGGTCGAGTGGGATCAACAGGCAGGGCTACAGGGCCACACCTCCACTGGGGGGTTAAATTATATGATCAATTCGTTAACCCCTTTTCCATTCTTCAAATTTCCTTCGATTAACACAGGAAAGTCAGTTAAGATTCACCGCGCAATTTGGCTAATTCTTTCAGTACCTTTTCTTCTTTTCTGCTTAAATTGGTCGGTACTTCAACCAGAGTCTGGACGACCTGGTCTCCCCTTCCAAAACCCCTTAGATGAGGAATTCCTTTTCCCTTCAATCGAAAAAGCTTTCCATATTGGGTTCCTTTGGGTACTTTAATTTTTTCGTCTCCATTCAACGTCGGTACTTTAATTGTTGCCCCCAACGCTGCCTGGGTAATGGAAATGGGAATCCTGCACAGTATGTCGTCCCCTTTCCTTTCGAAAAACCCGTGAGTTTCCACATGAATAAAGACATATAGATCGCCCCGCGGTCCGCCGAATTCACCCTCTTCGCCTTCACCCCGGAGTCTCAGCCGTGATCCTGTTTCCACTCCAGGAGGTATTTTTAACTGGACTGATTTTCTTATTTTTTCCTTGCCCGTTCCCTGGCAGGTCCTGCATGGATTTTTTATGATTCTTCCTGCGCCTCTACATTGAGGGCATGTCGTACTTATACTGAAGAATCCGCTTTTTTGGGTAACCTGTCCTATTCCTTGACACGTCGGGCATATTTCAGGTTCCGTTCCCTGTGTTGCTCCCGTACCTCCGCATCCCGTGCAGTTTTCATACTTTTCTAATTCTATGTCGATGGATGTGCCGAAGGCCGCGTTCATAAATGAAATTTTCAAATCGTACCGAAGATCCGCTCCCGGGCGAGCCGCGGTTCGAGATCTTGTTCTCCCTGTGCTGAATCCGAAGATATCTTCAAATATATCGCCAAAGCTCGAAAAGATATCTTCAAACCCTGAAAAACCTTGAAAGCCGGTTCCTCTGAGTCCTTCATGGCCATATCTGTTATATATGTCTCTCTTCTCGGGGTCACTCAATACTTCATAGGATTCTGCAGCTTCTTTAAACTTTTCTTCCGCTGTTTTGTCTCCCGGATTTTTGTCCGGGTGATATTTCATGGCCAGCTTTCTGTAATTTTTCTTTATTTGCTCTGCGGACGCACTTCTATCTACGCCAAGAGTTGTATAGTAATCATTTTTCATAATATATATTTTTTGAGTGTCCCGTGTATTTGATTGACGATTTTTTGATACTACCTGTTTTCATTCTTTCAAACGTAGCCGGCAAAAAGATAAAGATATCCGCCCATAAAATAATAACCGTTTCTTACCCTGTCAAGATTCAAGGAAACATTTATGTCATAAGACGATTCAGGGCTTCTTCATACTTTTCTCTGGTCTTTTGTATTATATGGTCTGGTAATTTCGGAGCAGGCGGTTTTTGATCCCAATTGATTGAAAGGAGGTAATCTCTAAGAAACTGCTTGTCAAAGCTTTTTTGAGATCTTCCTTCTTCATAATCTTCTTTAGGCCAGAACCTGGATGAATCAGGTGTCAGAAGTTCATCTATTAGCATTAATTCCTCATCAAGTAATCCAAATTCCATCTTTGTATCGGCAATAATTATTCCCGTATTATCGGCAATCTTTGAGGCCCTTTCATAAATCTTCATGCTGATGTCGATCATTTTTTCTGTTAAATCACTACCGACGAGATCCTCCATCTCCCTCCTCGTTATGGCGATATCATGTTCACCTGCCTCGGCCTTGGTTGAAGGAGTGAAGATTGGTTCGGAAAGTTTGTCCGATTCTTTCAATCCGTCCGGGAGTCGTATACCTGAAACCGTTCTTCCCAGGGAATAATCTTTCCAGCCGGAACCGCTCAGGTATCCCCGCACTATGCATTCTACCGGCAATGGCATGGCTTTTCTGACCAGCATGCTTCTTTCTTTGATTGTTTCTTTATAAGGCTGACATTTTTCAGGATATTTAGCCACATCTGTTGAGAGGAGGTGGTTGCCAATGATATCAGTCATCTTATTAAACCAGAAGGTGGACATACGGGTTAATATCTTACCCTTGTTCGGAATCGGGTCTGACATGATTACATCAAAGGCGGATATTCTGTCAGTAGCTACGATAAGGAGATTGTCGTCCAATTCGTAGATATCCCTGACCTTGCCTCTGTTAGCAAGTTTTAATCCTTCAAAATCTGTCTTAATCAAAACCTTGTTATTCACCAGTCACACCCCTGCATCATCTTTAACCCGGAATTCTAAAAAAACGGGTTATTTCTTTTTTCATTTCCTATTGTGGAAGTTGGCGTTCTCCCATAGTTGTGCCCGGGTAAAACAATGGTATCGTCGGGCAGTGTCAACAGTTTTTCCTTAATCGAATTGTACATCACATCCCATGACCCTCCGGGCAGGTCCGTTCGTCCCACACTTTCAACGAAAAGTGTATCTCCAGTGATGACATACCCCGGCAAATAGAGAGATATCCCTCCGGGAGAGTGACCCGGAGTGTGAAGCACTTTCAGGTTTACCTTTCCCACAGTAATCATATCGCCGTCTTTTACGGTTATGTCCACAGATGGTGATTCCTTGCCTTGATACATCCTGAACATCATGGACGGAATAGATGCCATCATTGTGACATCGTCTTCATGGATGATAATTTCTGCCCCCGTTTTTTCTTTCATATCAGCATTTCCACCGATATGATCGACATGCCCGTGTGTGTTAACAATATATTTTATCTTTATATTGTTTTTTTCGGCCTCTGAAACTATCTCGTTAACATTGGCCGCAGGATCTACAACAAGACCTTCACCACTTTCAGTATCACCCACAATGTAGGCAAATACTGCCATATGACCAACTTGCATCTGCTTTAAAAACATATTCAACCCCGCTCTCACTGAAAAATCAAAAAGGAAAGGATCGAAAAGTCACCTTTCCCTCTATTGTGATATATATTGATATATATTATGTTGCCTTGATAACTTTTTTTAAACGTAATGTCAATTCATATTCATTTGTCATCTACCTTAACAAAACGTTTCCCTGTTAATAGATCTTATATGTCTTAAGGAGAATCCATCTGCTGATTGAAACAGACCACACAGCTCATTGAATCATTGCCCCCCGGCGCACCGGAGATAGTTCTGCGCTGAAGAATAAAAAAATGGCAGAACTCTGACTTAAAATGTGGTAACAGTGATGCCGGCAGGCCAGCGGATTACCGGCGTGCCCCTTTTGTATTTACTTAGATCAGGAGAAAGGAAATTAGATCTATGGACCAAACCAGTTCATCTCTCCCGTCTGATTTTATCAGGGATATTATCGATGACGACTTCAGAACCAACAAGCATCAGGGGCGTGTGGCCGTCCGATTTCCACCCGAACCGAATGGATACCTCCATATCGGACACGCCAAGTCTGTCTGCCTCAATTTTGGTATCGCCGCCCAATATGGAGCTACCTGTAATTTGCGCATGGATGACACGGATCCAAGCGGGGAAAGCATGGAATATGTGGATTCGATCATTCGAGACATAAAATGGCTGGGGTTCGACTGGGGGGATCGGTTGTATTATGCCTCTGATTACTATGAGAAACTGTACCGGTATGCCCTGCAGATGATCAAGGATGGCAAGGCCTTCGTGTGTGACTTGAGCCCGGATGAGATTCGAGAATACCGGGGCTCCTTCACAGAACCGGGCACAGAAAGCCCCTATCGCAACAGATCAGTTGAAGAAAATCTGGATTTATTCGAACGGATGCGGGCTAGGGAGTTTGAGGAAGGGACCCATGTACTTCGGGCCAAGATTGACATGACATCTCCCAATATCACCATGCGAGATCCCATCATCTACCGAATCAAAAAAGAGTCTCACTATCGAACGGGCGATCAGTGGTGCATCTATCCGATGTACGATTTTACCCATTGTCTCTCGGACTCCATCG
Organism: uncultured Syntrophaceae bacterium; assembly: GCA_964523565.1. Lineage (GTDB taxonomy): Bacteria > Desulfobacterota > Syntrophia > Syntrophales > UBA6807 > CAZGAK01. The sequence continues at coordinate 7,821 of CAZGAK010000071.1, forward strand.
AGAGGATCACCCATTCGATTTGCACCTTGGAGTTTGAAAACAATCGGCCTCTTTATGACTGGTTTCTGGACGAATTAAAAGTGGAATATCATCCACAGCAGATCGAATTTGCCCGTCTTAACCTCAGCTTTACTGTTATGAGTAAACGTTTGCTTATCGAATTAGTGGAAAGAGAGATTGTCAGCGGATGGGATGATCCGCTGATGCCCAGCCTGGCAGGTATGCGGAGACGGGGTTACACCCCCGAAGCGATCCGCGACTTCTGTGATCGTATCGGAGTAGCCAGGAAAGACAGTCTTATCGATATGGCTTTACTTGAGAACTGCGTTCGTGAGAACCTGAACGAAAAGGCTCCCCGCGTTATGGCTGTGCTCCGTCCCCTCCGTGTGTTTATTGATAACTACCCGGAAGGGCAGGTTGAGGAATTCGATTGCCCGTATCATCCCCAGAATCCCGAAATGGGTTCCCGGAAAGTGCCCTTTTCCCGGGTACTGTATGTAGAACAGGACGATTTCATGGAAGATCCGCCAAAAAAGTTTTACCGGCTGGCGATTGGTAGAGAAGTGCGTCTCCGCTATGGATACTTTATAAAGTGCGTGAGCGTCGTTAAAGATCCGGACACCGGAGACGTGATAGAAGTGCACTGCACCTATGACCCGGAAACGCGAAGCGGGTTTGCCCCCGATGGCCGGAAAGTCAAGGCAACCATCCACTGGGTATCGGCGGCTCATTCCGTCCCGGCCGAAGTGCGCCTTTACGACCGTCTTTTTAGCGTCGCCGATCCTCTTGGGACAGATTCTGATTATACCGAGTATCTAAATCCGAAATCGCTGGAAACTCTCAGGTCATGCCGGTTGGAGCCAGGCATGGCGGATGCTGTACCTGGAAGCCGGTACCAGTTTGAGAGGCTTGGCTACTTCTGTGTGGATTCTGTTGACTCTTCAGACAAGGCCCTTGTATTCAATCGAACCGTAACATTGCGAGATTCATGGGCAAAAATCGCAGATAAAGGGAATAAATAGACTGCAGAGTTTTTATCCGCGACAACGGTGGTTTTTTTTGCGCAGAAAACAAAAAAGGGTTTAACTCAATTGAGCTAAACCCTTTTCTATTCAATGGCTGGGAGACCAGGATTCGAACCTGGATTCACGGAGTCAGAGTCCGTTGTCCTACCGTTGAACGATCTCCCAGCAGTTTGTGTCCGTGATTCATGTCAATCAAAAGGGGAAAACAGAGTCTTTCGTCTCCGGTAAATCATGAACTACACAAAGTTTCAGGACTCGTTATGAACCTTACATGGTTCCTGATTCGGACGGCACGTTTAATACCACTAAATCACTTCATTATCAATAAAAAATCAATAAAAAATTTTCCTAATAAACTCCTTTGGTCTTTCCGGAATGACATCCTGATACTCCGCGCTCTGTTGGGGTCGGACCAAGTTAACTTATTAATATATCACTATTTATGTTCCAAAAATAGGTGTTTTCAGGCCTTAGAACATACTTTTTGGGGTCAAAATGGGCACTGTAAGAAACAGATGGCTCCCTAAGTTCAAACACCCCGTTTCTTTCATGAACATCCCTCCCTAATGCTCTGCTTGCCAGGGTTCTTTTTATCTCCGATATAAACTCCTTACTGCCCACTGCAATACTCTCTGTCCATGCTTCTTGCCGTTGAAGGGAATTGTTTTGCAGGGTTTGATCCAATAACTGCGTATAGGTGCTTCTCAATGTCTCCCTGTCGGAAAATCCAAGAATATTTTCTAACCTGGTCTGATCGATTAGTAAATATCTCTTAGGGGGATTCATGATTTCATTATATCCGCTCTCTTTCCACCCAGACGGATGTTTCACAACACCGGCCCTTACCATATTAAGATCGATATAGATCATACAGCTGAGTAGATGACTGCCTGTTTGTACTGCTGTTGCATGATAACGATCTTCCCAGAAGGCACCTTTGCGATTTTTGCGCTGATTGTATTCCTGTCCTGTCCTTCCCGCGATCAGCTGCATGCTTTTGGGGATTGTGTTTTGATCTGTGTCGACAACCAGGAGATGGATGTGGTTTGAGGTAACCGTATAATTAAGAATCACTAATCCATATCGTTTTCTTGCTTTATACAGCCACTGAACCCATCGATTCCTGTCTCTTGAAAATTTGAGTAAGAACTCTTTCTTGTGACAACGATGCGTAATATGCCAGACACAACCGGGAATGTAATGACGATTAGCTCGGGCCATGATTCCTCAGATACTTCCTTGAAAACCTTAGAACCACTTTTTGGGACCTAAAATGGCGGTTCTAAGGGCAAAACAAAGCCTTTTTTTGACACATTTATACATTATTTCAATTAGTTGTCTTGGTCCGAACCCACGACCCCCACGAAAGGAGAATATTTCAAGAAAAACCCCCGGCTTTGACAATTCGGGGACATCCATGATAAGTTTTGTCAAGGGAAAAACGGAGATTCCCCCCCCGTGCTTCGGATTTCCGGTTTATCCGTGTCGGGGATCTGAAAACAAAAAAGGGTTTAACTCATCTTCAACAGTTGCAAAAATATAGTTGTGCAATATTGGGCATATAG
>CAZGAK010000072.1:0-10191 GCA_964523565.1 uncultured Syntrophaceae bacterium
AATACCCGGCAGAGCAGGCTACGCGGAAACCCGAATCGTTTTCCTTCAGGTAAATTCCGGCGCTGTCGACATCCAGGTTGGCAATGATTCCGTTTACGGCTGCGCGAAGGCTCTCTTCAAGATCCAGTGACTCACTCAGGGCGCTTGTAATCTTCCACAGGCTCGAAAGTTGGTGGATGTGTTTTACCCGCTCATTCTGAAGGAGCTTGGTGTCGGTCGTGTCCCACAGTGTTTCAATGGCGCCGACAATATTCCCGTCGGGTCCTTCAATGGGAGCGCCCGTAAAGTAAAGCCATCTGCCACCCTCTCCTATATGAGGGAAAAAATCCTCTGCCTCGTATGCTCCTTCTATAAGAAGAGACTTGCGCCCTTTATTTCCGTAGTATTTTCTCAGATTTTCCTCTTGCATCTGATCAACAATCAGATCGGCCATAATCGGTTTTTCTTCCGCGTAAAAGACCTTCCAGTGCTTTCTTGTCCCGACGATTTCATCCGCGCTGTTTCCCGTAAGCCTCTCCAGGGCCTTGTTCCAGTGGGTTACAACATGGTCCTTGTTTATGACGAATGTAGGTATGGTGCTCCCCTGTATGATCTGAGAAAGGGCTTTTTCTCTTTGTACAAGTTCCTTTTCCGCAGCCTTACTCTCGGTAATGTCTTCATAAGTAGCAACAATTGCCCTTTCCTTCAAGAGCTCGCCAATTCTCGAAGTTCTAATCATACAAATAATTTCACTACCGTCTTTACGCCTGCATGTGAACTCACGACTATGAGTCCGTTGTTTCTCTAACTCATAATAGACATCCCTGCCAATTTTTTCGAAGTCTTCCTGATTTCGATATATCATCCTGGTGCTTTTGCCAATCAGCTCCTCAGGTTTCCAACCAAAAACAGATTCCACAGCACTATTGGCAAATATGATACGTCTCTCCCTCAAAACCAGAACTGCAATATGAATAGCATCCAGAATGGAGGCTTCCAGAGCCTCCAATTCTTCAAGTTTATGTTTTGCCTCCTTCTCTGTCGTTGTGTCCCAGAGGGTTTCAATGGAACCTAAAACCTGTCCGTTAATACCTTTAATGGGCGCGGCAGTGAAGAAAAGCCACTTACCAGACTCTCCCATATCCGGAAAGAAACCTTCCGCCTCATAAGCTCCTTTTATAAAGGATGACGGATGCACCCTATCACCATAATAATTTCTTATATCTTCCTCGTGCACCCCAATTACGATATGATCAGCCATGCACGGCTGCTCCTTTGAATAGAAAGCCTTCCAGTGATTTTCTGTTCCAACAATATCTTCTGCTTTAAGTCCGGAAATTTTCTCCAGCGCTTTATTCCAATGGGTTACAACGTGGTTTTTGTCAATGACAAAGGTGGGAATCGTGCTCCCTTGAATGACCTGTGAGATTGTCTGATCCCGTCGAACGAGATTCTTTTCCACAGATTGAAGATGTCTGGTTCTCTCGCTTACAATATCGGCAAGCTCTTCAGAAAAATGTCCAAATTCCCTTTCAATTTCCTCGTAGATCTCGTTATCTGTCTTACGGGTCTTGCTTATATTGCTCCATAGCTCATGTTTAACTTTTTTTCTTTTTGCCTCTATCTGAAGAAAATCCCATAAGGACATTGCTCCAAAATGATCGATCAATCGAACACCGCGAGGCTTCTTTTTCTTCAGTGCCTGCAGAAGTTTATTATCACCTGTCAGTTCTATAATCGTGTCCAATTCTTCGAATTGAAACAAATCTTTATAGTCTCTGGTTGTGAAAACACCGTTTGCTTTTGCATATTTGAGACCGACAGCCTGATCATCTATATCGGCCACACCCAAAATGCTCGATTTTTGACTGTCAAAAGAAGGGTCCAGAACAATCTCCAGTATGGCCTTACAAACTCTGCCACCTCCAATAATGGCGACTTTTGATTCTGTAAATATTTTTTTCATTATTGGCCCCTACTAAATTTGTACTCAGTGAACAAGAGAGCCCGTAAAAATTCTGTGAAAATTAATCAGCCCAACACAGCTTTTGCCGTCATCCTGGCCAGTTCAAGGAAAAAACCTGGATAAACGAACAGGAGAAAAGAAACAAAGGCGGTAAATACAGGTGGTGCCACAGCTAGAAAAGGTGCTTCCTGTACCACAGTTGATTCATTAAAATGGTTACCTGTGGAAAAGAAGGCATTATAGGCAATTGGCAGGAAATAGGCTGCATTCAAGAGTGAACTGGTTAGCAAGACAACCAGGATCGGAATCTGATGGGCATCAATGGTACCCAGGGCAAGATACCACTTGCTTATGAAGCCTCCAAAAGGTGGTATCCCTATTACACTTAATGAACCGAAGAAGAAGGCTGCCATGGTTATAGGCATTTTCTTCCCAATTCCCTTCATATCACTTATCTTTTTAAGACCGGTGTTCACAAGTATGGCTCCGGCACAGAAAAACAGAGTAATCTTTCCAAAAGCATGCATAACAATGTGAATAACTCCGCCGGTCACCCCTATAACACTCAACAGACATCCTCCCATAACGATATAGGATAATTGGCTGACAGTGGAGTAGGCAAGTCTTGCTTTCAAGTCATCCTGTTTCAACGCAAACAAGGAACCAACAAGAATCGTAATGGATATAAAATATAATAGGAAAACATCCAGCGAGAGAAGATGCATCAAGTTTATTCCAAAGACATGGAAGCAAATTCGTAACACTGAAAATACACCGACTTTAACAACGGCAACGGCATGCAGTAGTGCGCTCACCGGTGTTGGCGCCACCATTGCAGAAGGAAGCCACGAATGGAGCGGCATGATTGCTGCCTTGCCAATTCCGGCAATAAAGAGGACAAACATAACTACAAGGATCACATCCGGGGCCTTCCCGGCAAGGATACCGTGATCTGAAAAATTTAAAGTTCCCGTATAGATATATGTTAATACGATGGCGGGAAGGAGGAAGGCTATTGATGTGCCCATCAAATAGGTCAAATATTTCCTTCCTGCAGAACGCGCTTCCTTATCCTGATGATGGGTTACTAAAGCGTAAGTAGACAAAGACAACATCTCATAGAACAAATAAAAGGTAAGAAGATTAGCGGAGAACGCGACACCAACTGCAGAAGAAAGCGCCAAGGCGAAAAAAGCAAAGTATCTTGTTTGAGAATGTTCCTTAAGTGGTCGCATATACCCGACAGAATATACTGATGTTACGATCCAGAGAGATGAAGACACCAGTGCGAAGAGAAGACCAAGGGAATCTACCCTGAATGCGATCCCCACCCCGGGAAGGACTTCTACAAGACTGTAAAATATCTTTTGACCACCCAGGACAACAGGCAACATTGAGGCAATGATACCAAACTTGATAAACGCAATTATAAAAGTACACGATTCTCTTACGTTAGGTCTTTTGCCAAAGGCAATGATCAACAATGAACCGAAAAGGGAAATCGAAACAGCCAACAGAGGTTTAATAGATACAACGGTCTCCATTAATAATATTCTCTCCTTTTAAAAACGTTCTATAATGTAAGTGAAACTCAACTATCCGGTCACCCGGAACAATTAAGCCCCTCAGACAAAAAAAAAGGAAATGTTCTCTCCAGATATTTCCTTACATCACCAAAATCTTCATAGTAAATGCAGTCTCTACCATTTTTTAAACATTTTTTATAGAGGATATCCTTTGCGAATACAAGATCCGCCTCTTGAGCCGGACATACATCTGAATAGCCGTCACCAATATATATTATCCTGTCATAAGTCAAACGGTATTGTTCGAGGATTTTGCTTTTACAGTTTCCACATTTATCACACTCATCATTCCATTGAGGAAATTCAATAGAAAATTTCCCATTATCCCCAAAAAAAACAACATTTGAATAGAATTCAATTTCCTGAAGGTCATATTTTTTCAAAATCGCTTCTATATAAAAATCAAGGCCATCAGAAACAATCTTGATATCAATACTGTTTTTTCTGCAGAACAGGTAAAATTCTTTAAAGAAGGGATCAATGTTTCCGTATCTTATGGCAAAATCAACCATTTCTTCCCTGGATGCCTTAATAAGATCGGCAATCTTTGCATAGGCATCCTTAGAACCTATTTTGCCATCGCAATAAGCCTGATCGATTTCTTCCCATCCGTGGGCTGCAAATCGTTTTATGATTTCGTAACCTATATCTAATATGCTTACCGTACCATCGAAATCGCATATGATTAAGGCTCTGTCACCCGGTTTTATGTTTTCCTTAACGGCTTCCACCTTCACAACATGTTATTCTGTTTTCGCCTTTTTCAAATTTTTAAAATGATCAAATAAAATGTAGACACCCAGGAGGATCAAAACTGCGGGAAGGACATATTGAGCCCAACTTTCAATATTCGGGTAAAACTTTTTCATGGCAATAAAAATAACCCCAACAATACCGATAAACCAACCCCCGATGTCTTTGATACGTTGAACCAGTATTCCGATAGAAATCACTATCAACAGTAAGGGCCAGCTTTTGTCAAATCCATAAACCCCGCTGCTGTTCAGGATAATAAGAACACCCAATGCAATTAGAATCAGGGCACTCGTTAATACAAAATTCTTTTCTTTTCCTGCCACTTTTTTCTCCTTTCAGGATGGACTTAAGTTTCAAGTTTCAGGTTTCAGGTTTAAAAATTTATCTTTATTTATACAGATTCTTTCTTTCCAATTAAATCCAGGAAGGGTCTGAATAAATCGATAGGAATGGGGAACAGTGTTGTCGAATTGTTTTCAGATGCAACCTGGACAAGCGTCTGAAGATAACGCAACTGTAAGGCAATGGGTTGTTCGGCAATAACTTTACCCGCATCAGCCAGCTTTTGAGCGGCCTGAAATTCTCCCTCTGCATTGATGACCTTCGCTCTTCTTTCTCTTTCCGCTTCTGCCTGTTTGGCCATAGCCCGCTGCATCTCCTGAGGAAGATCAATATGTTTCACTTCGACGGTGGATACCTTGATCCCCCACGGATCTGTACTCCTGTCCAGTATCTCCTGCAACTGAGCATTGATCTTTTCTCTTTCCGCCAGAATTTCGTCCAGCTCAACCTGACCACAAACACTCCTTAAAGTCGTCTGTGCAAGCTGAGAAGTGGCATAGAGAAAGTTTTCAACTTCGATAACAGCATCATTGGCAGTCATTACCCTGAAGTATATAACCGCATTCACCTTTATAGAAACATTATCTCTCGTTATCACATCCTGCGGAGGAACGTCCATGGTTATGATTCTCATATCGACCTTAACCATTCTGTCTACTATGGGTATTAATACGATAAGGCCAGGCCCTTTTGTAGCGATAACCCTTCCCAGACGAAAAATCACACCCCTCTCATATTCATTCAGGATTCTTATTGCCGCTGCTAAAAACATAATAATTAAGACTACTATCGTACCAACTGTATACATCATCATGGCTTATCCCCCTTTTTCTCATTCAAATTTTTCAACTTCTAATCTTAGTCCCTTCATTCCGACTACCTTTATCTTTTCTCCCTCTTCTATCATGTCTTTACTATATGCGTTCCAGTGTTCCCCTTTTATGAAAACCTTCCCATCTTCATGAACGGATGTGATGGCATCTCCTTTTTTGCCAATCATCCCTTCCACACCGGTTGCCGGCTTTCTCATCTGGGCCTTGACTGCAAGCCCGATAATAGCTACAAAAAACAATGTAACAATAACAATTGTTGGGATCATTACCTTTAATGATACCCTGAGGGCTGGAATCGGTGATTCAAAAAGCATAAGTGAACCCAGAACGAGTGATATTACACCTGCAACTGTAAGCATCCCATGGCTTACAATCTTTATTTCAGCAATAAAAAGTATAATACCAAAAATTATCAGAAGAACTCCTGCAAAATTTACTGGCAAGGTCTGCAGTGCAAAAAAAGCAAGGATAAGAGAAATTCCACCTATAACCCCCGGAAGAATTGCACCCGGATGGGCAAATTCAAAGTATAACCCGGCCAAACCTATCATTAGTAAAAGATAAGCTATATTAGGATCGCTGAGAGCTGTCAATATCCTTTCGCGCAGCCCCATCTTTTTCTCATTGATGATTGCCCCCTTCGTATTTAACTGCACCTCCCCCGATGGCAGCAATACGGTTTTCCCATCAATTTTCGCCAATAATTGACTCACATCGTTAGCAACAAAATCGATAACATTCAGTTTCAGGGCTTCTTCCGCAGTAACCGACTCACTTTTCCGGACGGCAAGTTCGACCCATTTAGAATTGCGGCCTCTCTTTTTTGCAATACTCTTTGAATAGGCAACGGCATCATTTACTACCTTTTCAGCCATGGTTTCGTCCATTTTACCGCCCATACCAATAGCAACCGGATGGGCCGCACCGATGTTCGTACCCGGTGCCATGGCCGCTATGTTGGATGCCATGGTTATCATCACACCGGCGGAAGCCGCCCTCGCCCCGGAGGGATAGACAAAAACAATAACAGGTATACGAGAGCCCAAAAGCTCCTTGATAATATCTCTCATAGCCAGATCAAGACCACCCGGTGTATCAAGCAAAAGAATGAGTCCCGTAGAACCTTCTGCATAAGCTTGATCAATACTTTTTATAATATACGTTGCAACGGCCGGGGTAATGGCCGCATTTACGGTAATAACATTAAATACGGGAGTTTTTTCATCTCCAAATGCGTGTGAACCTGCAAGAACAATGCAGATTACAATCATCACGGACATAACAACTGTTTTGGCCTTTTTGTATTTCATGGTTACACCATTTGTCGTCTCTTCAGACAAGTTCGCATTCTGAACTTACTAAATAAATTCGAAATCCGAAGCACAAAGCAATATCAAATAAACAAAATTCAAAACAACCGGTGTTTAAAACATTTAGTATTTGAATTTCGAGTTTGTTTCGGATTTCGATATTCGATATTCGAATTTAATTCACTCTATTCCTCAATATGTTTATTATTCACTTCGTTACTGTAATTCCTTCATAATCATCTGAACATCTTCCCATACCTGTTTTTTGGCTCCGGGATTTCTTAAAAGATACGCCGGATGATACGTAGGCATAAGTTTTATCCCCTGATAAGAATGGAATCGTCCACGAAGGCTGGATATGGGAGCATCCGTTTTAAGCAATGTCTTGGCAGCAAAAGTGCCAAGGGCACAAATGACTCTGGGGTTAATGGTCTCGAGTTGTTTTATTAAAAAAGGTTCACAGGCTCTGATTTCCTCCGGTTTGGGATTCCGGTTTTCCGGAGGACGACATTTCAATATATTACATATGTAAACTTCCTCTCTCGTAAGCCCCATAGCCTCAATAATTCTCGTAAGAAGTTGTCCTGCACGGCCTACAAATGGTTTTCCCTGCCTGTCTTCCTCTGCACCGGGTGCCTCCCCCACAAATACGAGATCCGCATTGTAATTTCCTTCTCCAAAAACGAGGTTTTTCCTCACCTCACACAAGTTACATCTCTGACAGTCTCCAAGTTCCTGCCTCACATCATCAAGGGTTAAGGAAGGAATAAAAGCTGTTTCATCACCTTTATCTGTATCTTCTATGGTCATCGCATCGAGAGATGGAACTTCACCTTTCAGGTACATACTGGAATAATTCCTTCCTGAATCTCGTTCTAAAAGGATATAACTTTTTAGAGAAGTGACTAACTGAAACAGTTCTTCTCTTTGCTGTTCCTCTGAATCCATATTGATGTTCTGCATCCGTTCATGGTTTTGCTTGTACGGTTAAATGCTTCCTTTTTTCTCTTCACGTAATTTTTTAATCCTGTCCAGGATTCTGTCGGCAACCCTCTGCTTATTCATGAGGGGTAATTTCCTCACATCGCCAGACCTGTCAATTAATCTTACACTATTCGTATCATACTGGAATCCTGAACCTGGCCTGCTCAGGTCATTTGCCACAATGAGATCCATATTCTTTGATATGAGTTTATCATAGGCGTTCTTTAGAAGATTTTCCGTTTCCATGGCAAAGCCCACCAGGATGCGATCGCCCTTAATCTGTCCAATTTCAGAAATAATATCCGGATTCCTTTCAAGAGAAATGCTGAAAATACCATCCTGCTTTTTTATCTTGGAATCGGAAAGAACCGACGGACGGTAGTCCGCCACAGCAGCAACCTTAATAATAACAGTTGATTCCTCCACATGTTTCATTGCTTCATCTCTCATTTTCACGGCACTCGAAGCCCTGATAAATTTGACACCCGATGGTACAGGCAGTTCCGTTGGTCCACTGATTAAAGTAACATCTGCCCCTCTTCTTTTGGCCATTATGGCAAATGCATATCCCATCTTCCCCGATGAATAATTGGATATGAATCTTATCGGATCGAAAGGCTCTCTCGTGGGACCTGCGGTTATCAATATTCTCTCACCCGCCAGATCCTTTTTCGCGAGAATTGACGTCACTTCCTCCACAATATCGTCAACAGAAGGAAGTCTTCCTGCACCTTCTGCCCCGCAGGCCAATTCACCATATTCTGCCTCCATGAAGAAATATCCCAATGAAGACAGCTTCATCATATTTGCCCTGACAATCTCGTTGGTATACATATTTGTATTCATTGCCGGGCACACCAACACGGGTAACTTTGTTGCCATTACAGTAGTTGAAAGCAGATCATCTGCGATACCCGATGCAATCTTCCCGATGATATTCGCTGTTGCCGGGACTATAAGAATAATATCCGCATCTTCAGCAAGAGATATATGACCTATTTTCCACTGTCCTGTCAGTGAAAATGTATCTGAATAAACAGGATTTCCCGAAAGAGTTTGCATAGTCAAAGGTGTGATAAACTTCAACGCATTTTGAGTCATTATAACCTTGACATCTGCCTCTTGCTTGACAAATTCCCTTGTAAGTTCCGCAGATTTGTAAGCAGCAATACTGCCTGTTATACCGAGAATAATTTTTTTGCCTTTTAGCATTACTACAGTCCTTTGTTATAAGTAAAAAAGCTATACTGCAAAGACAGCAAGTTGTTTTATCCCCCATGCACCAAACGTAATACCGAAAAAGATGAGCATAAAGGCACAAGCACTTATGATCCCTCTATATATTCGACCACTAATAAAATTGTTCCCTCTTGAAACTATGTAAGATACCATACTATACCATGATAAATCCGCTAAAATATGTCCAACAAAAAATACTGTGATTCCAATCAATCCGAATTTCATCGAAACAATAACATAGCCCAAACCAATTGTTGCCCACCATATTATCCAGTAGGGATTAGCAAGGCTCGTCACTATACCGGCAAATACGGGGCCACCCCACATATGGCGCTCCCCGTTAATTTTTATTTTTACATGTCTTACGTCCTTCAACATCAAGAAAGCCAACCAGAGCAGATAAATTCCTCCCAGGGCGCTGATAATACCTAAAAATTTTGTGTTATTTATAAAATCCGCAAAACCTGCTACCAATAAAACAATTAGCGCGATTTCCAGCAAACCGTGACCAAGCACAATCATCGGTCCTGCCCAAAAATTCCCTTTTACACTTTCAGAAATTGTAACAGACAACACCGGCCCGGGAACAATTGCCCCTGATAGTGCGATGAGAAAAGATGATATAAATATTCCCGCTAAATTCCCCAAAGGACAACCTTGTTAAAAACGTTACAATATATTTGAAAATATAACAGTTTCAATAAATGAGGTCAATAATTTATAGCCATTCTCCACGGTAACGTCAAGAGACCTTTGCATGGCCCCCTCTTTTGCCCAATTTTGGTCATTGCGAGGAGCAAAGCGACGCGGCAATCTCGTGGCTTATCAATGTGTTATGAGATTTCTTCGTTTCGCTCGCAATGACAATACTGGGGTTATGCAAAGGTCTCGTCAAAATAGACTCTAACTTGGTCAAAGCTGGAGTTTTATTCTGTCAATACCGGAACTCAAATCCGAAATTAGAATATCGAAATACGAAACAATTTCAAAATCCAAATACCAATGATAAAAACATTCCGGGAACTTATACAATATCTACAGGATGTTGGGATTTTTTCAATTTTGAATTTTGGTTATTCGTATTTATTTCGGATTTCGTGCTTCGGATTTCGAATTTACAAAAAATTGATTAAGCTAATAATCTTTAAATTACAACAAGTTATCTCTTTAAATGACTTAGTCCTGTATTAAGCAGG
>CAZGAK010000073.1:0-8705 GCA_964523565.1 uncultured Syntrophaceae bacterium
GCCCGGCTCCGGGTCAATCCGGCAAGTGTTCTTTCCTCAAAAGATCGTTTATTGTTTTGACGGGATTAAAAGTTATAATGGGAACTTCCACAAAGACAGTATTCCACCTGGCCATGGCCCCGTTCCATAAACCGGGAAGTTCCAGTGCCTTGAGATTTCTTCCCTCAAGGGATTTATCTGAAATAAGATAGGCATTTTTATCGACATATTTTTCAAGATCAAATTTGTGGTCCCTGTAGTCTTTTACGCCACAGACCAGATCGACCGGATTAAAATGGGTGGATGAGTTCCATATTCGTTTTTGTTCATCTGAGTTAAAATCGATCTGTGCCTGTTCTATAATTTGAAGTGATTGTGTTCCGTTCTCACCTATCCAGAAAGGTCCGCCACCCGGTTCTCCTTCGTTTTTAACCATGCCGCACACTCGGAGTGGTCGGTTCAGCTTGTCAATCATGATGTCAATCTTTTGCGAGGGGGAGAAATCTTCAAACGCCACGGGCAGGCCTATAAAGAGTTTCTCGTTGCAGAAAAGAGCTATCCCGGAAAGTATTTTGTCATCCACATGCTCTTCTGTGAGGAGACGTAAATTCGCAAATATTTCCTCTTGAAGTTGTATCAGGTAACCCGCCAGGATCTTTTTATGGAGGACCATTGCCGGTTTTAACCGGTCTGGCGTAACATTATCAATATTCTTCAGAAATATAATGTCTCCGTCAATTGCGTTCAGATTTTTAAGAAGGGCTCCGTGCCCTCCGGGACGGAAAACCAGTTTTCCTTCATCGTTCCGAAAAGGACTGTTGTACATATCAACGGCTATAGTATTTGTGGACGGGAGTTGTATGGAAACAGAAACATTATACGTAACGCCGTATTTGTCTTCATAGTATTTCCTTACGCGGGTAATGTGATCCTCAACATCCAATTTGTGTTCATCAGATACGGTAAAGTGTACATTGCACTTATGATCTGCGTTCTGCACATAAAGGGCTGCATCAACAAGATGTTCCTCAAGAGATGTACGATTATGCTCAGGATAGGCGTGGAATTTTAGAAGGGCCTTTGGAAGATGAGCATAATTTAACCCTTTTGATGTAAGGATATATGAGAGTATAATATTAAGCTCACCATCTTTAATAAGATCGTTGATGTCCCGACCGTTTTGTGAAATGATTTTCTGTAAATCGTTATAAAAAGCAAATTGCGGGAGATCTCTCACAAAGTCAGTCCCGCTTTGGCTGGTTTTGAAATCCTCCATAGCTTCATATCTAAACCAGTCCCTGAACATGCGGCTGGCTGCGCCTGACGCCGGCACAAACTTGATCATTCTTCCCTGTCGGGCTGCAGCATCATGGGTCTTTATTAAAGGTGTCCTGTCTGTATCAGGGATCACGACGATTCCATCCCCGGCAGTGCACGGTCTTTTTAATTTTACCGGGGTGAACCCTCTTTTGAAGATCTTAAGCTGGGTCATTATGTATTCCTTTGATATTCCATCATCCCGGATCCTTTTTAAATCTTCATCAGTAAATAGATCGTGTACCATACTCTTATCCTCCGGAGAAAGTATCTTGATTTCATAGCATTAAAGATTAAATGAATCGACAAATATTTGATTCCTTGACAATGATCTATTTTTTTACATATAAGAACACATAGTTGACTAAAGTTTTATGAATGTTTTACGATTAATAACTTAAAGAAATATTGTAAACTATGGGTTAAAACCAAGGAGAAGTAATATGGCAAAAATAGATGCCTTTTTCAAGCTCATGAACGAACAGGGGGCATCAGACCTTCACCTTATTGCAGGCCTGCAGCCCGTGATCAGGATCAGGGGTGAGATGGAGCGAATCAAGTATAATACCCTGGATAATGATGAATTAAGAGCAATGCTTTATGAGATTACACCGGAACACAAGATTAAGCAGTTTGAAGAAACGGGTGACATAGATTTTGCTTATGAAGTTCCCGATCTCGCGCGATACAGAGCAAACTACTTTCAACAAAAATACGGTGTGGGAGCCGTTTTCAGAGAGATCCCCAGTAAGATCCTTACCGGGGAGGCGTTGGGGCTTCCCCCCGTCATAACAAAACTGGCATCCCTTCCCCGGGGACTGGTTCTGGTTACAGGGCCAACAGGGTGTGGCAAATCCACGACTCTTGCTGCTATTATCGACGAAGCAAACCGCACGCGGAAGGATCATATTATTACCATAGAAGACCCGATTGAATTTGTACATGAGAGCAAAAAATGTATTATAAACCACAGGGAGGTGGGCCTTCATACAAAATCCTTTTCCGCGGCTCTTCGAGGTGCCCTGAGAGAGGATCCGGATATCATCCTGGTTGGTGAGATGAGAGACCTTGAGACAATATCACTGGCGGTGGAGGCGGCTTCAACGGGACATCTTGTCTTTGGAACCCTTCATACGACCAGTGCACCCAAGACAATAGACCGTATTATTGAGGTTTTCCCGGCGAGTGAACAGATGCAGATCCGGTCAACTCTTGCTGACGGAATCCGGGCCATCATCGGACAGGTTCTCTTCAGGCGTATTGATAAGCCGGGGCGTTGTTTGGCCCTCGAAATTTTAATTGCCACACCGGCGGCCCGTAATCTTATCCGGGAAGCCAAGACATTTCAGATTCCTTCCGTTATACAAACGGGGAAAAAGTATGGTATGCAGCTTCTGGATGACTCAATTATGGATCTTTTGAGCAAAGGGTGGATAAGTGCGGACGAGGCGTACACCAAGGCAAACGACAAGACAAGGTTCAGACCATTTTTAAAGAAGCCCCCAACAGATTTTACGGAGGTGTGAGCTGGTTACTGGTTACTGGTTGCCAATAAACCTTGTTCCTGAGAAGGCAGAGAGGAACATTACACAAATATATTTTCGGATAACGATTTACGTTTTCCGAATTTTAAAGAATGGGGAGTGATTATGAGAAAACCGGAAATTGATTATATTATGAGCAAGATGATCGATTCGTATGATAATGTTTCTGACCTGAATTTGACAGTTGGTAAGCCCTTTCAGGTGGAAACCTCCGGTCAACTGGCTACTGTCATAGATCCGCCGTTTCCAGGGCTTACCCCTTTTCAAACAGAGACCTTTGCACTGAATATTATTAATCAGGATCGTCGTTTGACGGAAATTCTCCTTAAGGAAGGATCGTGTGATACTTCTTACGAGATTCCGGACAAGGCCCGATTCAGGGTAAATATTTTTTCCCAGCGTGAAAATTACTCCATCGTGATGCGAAAACTTGAAACCGAAATCCCCACTATTGACAAAATGGGTTTGCCAAAAATATTTCATGAGTTAGCCAGGGAAAAAAACGGGTTTATACTGTTCACCGGTGCAACCGGTACTGGAAAAACAACATCATTAGCCACTATATTAGACGTTATAAATGAGAATCAGTCAGTTCATGTTATAACTCTCGAAGATCCTGTTGAATTTCAGCACCCTCACAAGAAGGCCACCTTTAATCAGAGGGAGCTGGGTACAGACTTTGACACATTTGCCACTGGACTTCGTGCGGCCCTGAGACAGGCTCCCAAGGTTATTCTCGTTGGTGAGATGAGAGACAGGGAATCATTGGAGATAGGGTTGACTGCCTCAGAAACCGGACATCTGGTGTTTAGCACGCTCCATACCGTTGATGTTGGCCAGACTATTAACAGAATAATCGGAATGTTCACTTCGGAGGAAGAAAACCAGGTTCGAATCCGCCTGGCTGATACAGTACGGTGGATAGTATGCCAGAGATTGCTGCCCAAGGTTGGTGGTGGAAGAATAGCCGCCTTTGAAATAATGGGAACGAACATCAGGGTAAAGGATTCGATCCTTCACGGGGAATCAGAAGGAAAAACCTTTCAGGATATCATCGAGGCGGGCAGGGCTTTTGGTATGACAACGTTTGATGATAGTATCATTGCATTGTATAAAAGCGGCCTGATTACTGAAGAGACGGCTTTGGCCTATGCTACGACAAAAGGAGTTGTCGGTCGTGGTATAGATTCTATAAAGACTGCACGAGGTGAAGTAACTACTGAAATAGACGAATTGCAGCTCGACAGGGACTATGGAAAAACTAAGAAAAGGTTATAAAAGGTCTCAAAAGGAGAATAACATGATGGATGAGGAGAAAGAAATTCTTGATGAGATTTCATCCGAGCCTTATGATGCTTCGGATAAGCCATTCGATTTTATTGAAGAGGGTATAGAAACAGCCCTGATTTGTGAACATGATTCTTCCATGCGAGCAAAAATCGCAGATGATCTGAAAAAGGAGGGTTATTATATCACAGAACCGCCTTCTGCCCGGGAAGCGCTCAAAAGCATGCGATTTCACGTATATCAACTGGTCGTGGTGAACGAGATTTACGAAACCAGTGATCCAGGCAGCAATGTTGTAATGCAGTACCTCAATCGCCTGCCCATCAGCATCCGAAGAAATATCTTTGTAGTATTGATAAGCAGCATGTTCCGGACGATGGATAATATGGCCGCTTTTAACAGGAGCGTTAACATAATCATCAATGAGGAAAACATTGATGATTTCGGTGCGATTGTAAAACGTGGCTTAACTGAAAATGAAGCCTTTTATCACGTCTTTAGAGAGGTACTGAGAAATACTGGACATATATAGTTTTGTGTGTTCAGCAGTCAACTGTGAGCTGACTGCTGAACGATTTGTTTTTTTGTAATTCTTTTTTCTGCCTTTTCTATAAAGCTTTCAGATAGCCTTTTGCCAGGCTTGTATTTACGTGGACGACAGCTTTATTCATGTCTTTCATCGGATAATCTTCGGTTATCTCAGGCAGATTGTCCGCATCTTCCTGAGTTTTTATTACAGAGCCTGCCGGCACATACCTGTGGTCCGGAACGGTTACTCCCATAAGAATGACACCGGGCTCAATCACGCATTTTTCTCCTACATGAGATTTGAAGACAAGTGTCTTCATTCCAACGAAGGTATCATCCTGTATGACTGCAGGACCATGGATTTGTACCTGATGGGCAAGAGAAACCCTTTTGCCTATATAAACGGCGTAATTTTTGCCGTTGACTTCATAAATATTTTTTTCAACCGGTTTACCATTTTCTTCTGTTTCAAGGGCATGTATGATAACGCCATCCTGAACGTTAGAACCATCACCAACATGCAACGGTTGGCCTTCATCTCCGCGGATGGAAGCCATGGGTGAGACCATTATATTTTTTCCGAGGATTACATTACCGATAACCGCCGCAAGGGGATGGACATAGGTGGAAGGATCGATTACGGGTTCAGATACCTTTGAACTAAAATCGGTCAGTACATTTTTCTCTATCATTTTCTGCCTCCGATATTTGCATATTCTTTTCTCATATTCTTTTCTTTTTTAATGAGATTTTCCCATACTTCATCAACAGTCTTTTTCGTTTCTTTTATAGATCCTTCATTGTTTATGACAAAATCAGCATAGGGGATCTTGTCATCTATTGACATTTGCGAATTCAGTCTGTATTCAGATTCTTTACTGCTGTATCCATTTCTTTTCATAATCCTTTTAATTTGTTCTTCGGGAGATATATAGACAAGGATTGTGATATCTACCGCATCCTGCATTCCCACTTCTATGAGAAGCGGTATGTCAGAGATGATGATGGCATCTTCTTTTCTGATGTCGTTAATCTTCTTTTTCCATTCATCAAAAACAGCAGGGTGAACAATGCTGTTCAATTTTTTCAGCTTTTCTCTGTCGCGGAAAACAATATCTCCCAGCTTTTCCCGGTTTATGGTGTCGTCCGCGTTGAGGATTTCCCTCCCGAAATTCTCAACAATTCCTTTCCATGCCGGTCCATTCGGTTCTTCCACAAGATGGGCAAGTTCGTCAAAATCAATCATATATGCTCCCTTTGCCCTGAAAAGCCCGTCAACGGTTGACTTTCCACTTCCTATTCCACCTGTTAATCCCACGTTCAGCATACGTCGCTTCTATCATAAGGGGTACTTTCCATCAATAAAAAATACTGTTACTTGACATTGTACAAAAAGTGGGTAATTAGGACAGGCAGGTAGGGCAACCATTTTCTGATGGAAAAAAATTCGCAGTCCCTATTTATCTAATAAGTGGAGGAGATTATGCCCATTGAAAAATTGCTGGAACATACAGAAAAGTTTGAAATTGATGCCTATAGGAGACAGCCCGATTTTATAACTAATCATATTTCCTTTACTGGAACGCCGGAGAAGCATCCTTATGATGCAGATAAGATTGTTTTAATAGTAGATCCTCTCAGTGCAAACATATCTTACTACGAATTTGCCACGGCGGATATAAAGGGTGTAGAAGAAATGCCGAGTTTGGTGACAATGGAAGGAGAGTCCATCAGGATGATCCGGATATGGGTCAGAAAAGGGAGCATTGGAGTGAGAGCAACCCCCTTTATTGTTGAAGACACTGTGAAAAGATAACAGGATTGAAAATTACAAAGTTCAAATGTCAACCTTTTCTTTTTGGCATTTAGACTTTGACATTTGAAACTTTGTTCGGTGCCGGTAATCCTCTACGGGCCTTTATCCTTGTTCCTTTGTCCTTAATTCAAAATTAAAAATTCAACATTCAAAATTGCTTTTATATCCTTATTCCCCGTACTGTTCTTCGATCCAGGAATTGTATTCTCCGCTTTTGATCCGCTCCACCCATTTTTCGTTATCGATATACCACTGTATAGTTTTTCTCAATCCTGTCTCGAATGATTCCCTGGGGAACCAGTTTAAATGTTTGTTTAATTTGGTGAAGTCTATGGCGTATCTTCTGTCATGTCCGGGTCGATCCTTAACAAATGTGATTAGATTTCTTCTTGAATTACCACTGTCATTGCCGTAGATTTCATCCAGTATATCACAGATCATTTCTACAATAACAATATTCTCCATCTCCATATTGCCACCGATATTGTACGTCTGTCCCCTCTTCCCGGAATTCATAATAGACCAGATTGCTTCACAATGATCTTCTACGTAAAGCCAGTCCCTGATGTTCTTGCCGTCTCCGTAAACGGGCAGTTCTTTTCTCTCCATTGCGTTGAGGGTAACCAGAGGAATCAGTTTTTCCGGAAACTGATAAGGTCCGTAATTGTTGGAACAGTTAGATATGGTTACAGGCAGACCAAAGGTTTTAAAATAAGCCGTTACAAGATGATCTGAAGATGCCTTGGATGCGGAATAGGGGCTGCTCGGTCTGTAAGGAGTCGTTTCTCTGAACAGGCCCCTTTTACCAAGACTGCCATAGACTTCGTCAGTGCTGATATGGTGGAAAAGAAAGAATTGTTCCGAATTGGCACGGGCTATTTCGAGGAGATTATAGGTGCCAATGATATTTGTGAATATGAATGCTCCCGGTTTCTTGATAGATCTGTCTACGTGCGATTCAGCAGCAAAATGGCAGATTGCGTCCACATCATATCGCGAAAAAAGTTCCTTCATTAAACTGAAATCGCAAATATCCGCCCTTTCGAAAATGTATCTTCCAGGATGCATTTTTTCTATTTCCATTAAGTTTTCGGGATTTCCGGCATAGGTTAGCTTATCTACATTGATAATCCTTCCGCCAAAGTCCGTTTTATTTAAAATATAGTGAATGAAGTTGCTTCCAATAAAGCCACAACCGCCGGTCACCATCAGATTTTGTACTTTTTGCATTTCCATTGATAATATGGTCTCCGCTTTTTATTTAGGGTCTGTCATGCCCTCATATCTTCATATGATTGTGTTGTCAATCTTATAATATGGCATCCATGACCTTGACATACCACGCATTTTTTAATAAATATTCAACAGGTGGTTTTTTTAAGTAATCCTTAAACGGAGCAAACATGTCATTAGAAAAATTAATTCTCCAATATTCCAGACCCCTGTATCCCATACCTACAGACTTTCATAAAGGGGGAGAAACGAAGGGGAAGATTAGAGCCATTCTTTTTGATGTATACGGTACCCTTTTTATAAGCAAAGCAGGGGATATCAGTATGGCGAAAAAAGAAGCCGAACAAAATATCGCGGGTATAGGAGATTTACTTGGAAAATTCCATATTAAAAAAAATGCCCAAACCCTGCCCGAAGAATTCTTTGATAAAATTAAGAGGGGAAAAGAAGATCTGAAAAATCAAGGAGTTGACTTTCCTGAGGTTAAAATTGAGAATATATGGAAGAAAGTACTAAAGATAAAAGATGATAATATCGTTAGAGAATTTGCCGCGGAGTATGAACTTATTGTAAATCCCGTATATCCTATGCCCCATCTGAAGGAGGTTCTTGCTTCATGTAAAATGAAAAATATTCCAATGGGTATCATTTCAAATGCCCAGTTTTATACGCCGCATCTTTTTTATGCGTTTTTGAATTCGACTCTTGAAGATCTTGGTTTCGTCGCGGATTTCATATTCTTTTCCTATGTTTATGGATATGTAAAGCCTTCGCTTTTCCTGTATAAAAGGGCGGCTGAAAACCTTGAAGAATCGGGAATACCGAGGGGAAATGTATTATATGTAGGTAATGATATGTTAAAGGATGTCTGTTGTGCCAGTGATGCGGGTTTTCAGACAGCCCTCTTTGCGGGAGACAGCAGGTCATTAAGGCTGAGGGCGGATGATAAGAGATGCAGCGATATTACACCTGACCTGGTAATAACGGATCTTTTGCAGATT
>CAZGAK010000073.1:8805-10097 GCA_964523565.1 uncultured Syntrophaceae bacterium
GGTCTCAAGGATTAAACTTTGATAAAAATCCCTTGTGTCTTCTATACCAGATGTCCGGGATTAACCTGTAAAGCAAGCGTGAGATGGGACCAATGTACTCTTTTTCTCTCTTGTCGAACTGGCAGGCCTGGATAATCCGCTCTAAAATTTCTTCCTTGGAGCCGCCTTCGTTGAAAATCTTATAGGCGCAGTGAAACAGAGGGCTGTACATATTTTTCTTTTCCAGGTATCTGTGGACATTTTTAATGGTATTTGGACCTTCAGGTGTTCCGTCTATCCTTTCTAATACCTGAATATTTGTTTCTATGGGGTTCCCGTTAAATAATTCATAGAATAGTTTACCGTATCTGAAATTCTTGCTGGCGTCTGAAGCAAGGGTTACATACATATCTCCGACCCCGGACTGGCTGTAAAAGGACTGGAAACTTCCACCCAGCAATTTCGTTAATGATCTGATTTCGACTCCCGATCTTGCAAAAAGAGTTCCCGGTATGGAATCTCCAAGATTCAGACATTCGGATACTCCCTTTAAATTTGCCGCAATGTTTTTCAATGCACCACAGGCTTCTACGCCGATGATATCGAAATTGTAATAGGAGGTTAATTCCCTCTGATTGACATCCAGTAATTCTGCCTTAACACCCCGTGACATCTTCTTCTTTCCGGCAACCGTTACACAGACAGGTTTTCCCATGGCTATATCGATGTCGAAGAAAGGACCTCCGATACAGACAATTTCAAACTTATGATGAATGTCAAAGAAATGGTTATTAATCATCATTGAAGGTGTTATCAGTTCCCTTGTTTTTTCATTTGAGGCAAGCCCTTTGATGGGAGACAGGATGCAGGTTTCGCCTTTCTTCTTGGCAATGATAGGCTTCAGGTAGTTCAACAGTTCCGGAAGTCTGTTCATCGTTATGGAGAGAACAATAAAATCGTTTTCTTCCACAGTTTTTTCAAGATCATTTGTCGCAGAAACGTTTTTCGGTAGTCGGGGAACCCTGTCCATACCCCCCAGTATCCTGGCGAGGTCATTTGTCAGGTGTTTGGGGTTGAGATGGGTTTTATTGATTTCTTCGCATAGGCCAGCATCATGATAATATATTGTTACTTCTTTACCATCACGTCCGAACTTGTAGGCAAAAGAAGTTCCCAGTCTCCCTGGTCCAATAATAGCGATTTTTCCGGAATTAAGATTACTCATTCATCCCTCATTTTTATGTAACGTTGATGGCGTAACTATATGTAAAAACAGGCCTGTCTGTCAAATAAAAAACTACAGGTAAGTTATC
>CAZGAK010000074.1:0-9697 GCA_964523565.1 uncultured Syntrophaceae bacterium
ACGGAAAACTTCTGCCCTTTTGTTTGTGAGGGACTATGGATAAAACTCTATTTTCCTGTATGTAACACCGCAAACTTCAATATATGAATTGTATAGCATGCCTCGCTTGGAAAAATCCTGAGTGATGAGAACTGCTATATCCATAAAATCCACTGAGTTAAAGGGGATTTTATGATATCCTTATGTTATCTTGATTCCGTTCTTCTGAGAAATCATTACAAATGGTCAGGGATGGTTATGGTGCCGGTCTTGATCGCTGCAGATCATTATTGAAGCGACAATAAGAGGGTCGGGGCTAAAGAAAATGATCAGTAGTGGTAACGCAACTGGGCGATATGAATTGCATTTTCAGATACTTTATAAACGAACCTGTGTTCATCAGTGATTCGTCGGGACCAGTAGCCGGAAAGAGCATGTTTAAGTGGTTCAGGTTTTCCAATACCCTCAAATGGATTTTGTTTCGTTTCTTTGATGAGGGTATTGATACGACGAAGAACCTTTTTATCGGTTTTCTGCCAAAAGATATAATCATCCCAGGCGTGGTTAGAAAAGATGAGCTTCACTCTAAAAGTTCCTTTTCGGTACCTTTGTCTTTTTCAAGTTGGGCGATAGATTCAATCAAACGCCTGGTGTTTTTTGGTGACCGTAAGAGATAAGCCGTTTCTTCAAGGGCTTCATAGTCCTCAAGTGACATAATGACCACAGAGTCAGAGGTTTTACGTGTTACGATTATCGGCGCGCGGTCTTTACATACTTTTTCCATTGTTTTTGCAAGGTTTTGCCTGGCGGCTGTATAGGTTATAGCTTCCATAAAGCACCTCCTGTACAGCTTATTGTACATATAAAAATGCTGTTGTCAAGCGCATATTTGGAGCCCCAACAAGCCAGTGCACCAGATGCAAAAGGCCAGGGCTTTTAGAAATTCACCGCTTTTCTCGCCTTTTCCAAGTTTTCTGGCAGCCTTTTGCACTGGTGAGCTGTGGCATGCCATGCACGATTCAAGGGAATGGATGGATGTCCACGTAGTACCTCGTCTTACAGAGGCGGCAGGGTGAAAAATTGGAAGGTAGAAGGGTCACCTGATCTACCTCTATTGAAGCGGTATAATCTGATAATCTTCCTGGTAGAAGTTATGTTCAACTTTAATGAGGATTTTTTTATTTAGTTCTTTCTCCAGTTTTTCTATCGTATTTCTTTCATCTTCAAGAAGGAGGTTCGCCACATCCGGATGAACAAGGACACAGATTGCCTTATCAAAATTGATTGTTCTTTCCCGCCGAAGTTCTCTGAAAATCTCGTAGCATACGGTTGTTTTTGATTTTACTACTCCCATGCCTTCACAGCACGGACACGGTTCGCACATGATTTTTTCGATGCTTTTCCCTTTCCTCTGGCGGGTCATCTCTATAAGTCCCATTTCCGATATCTTCTGAATCTTTGTCTTGCTTTTGTCTTTTTCCATTTCTTCCATGAGGGCATTAAAAACTTTTTCCCTGTTTAGCTCACTTTCCATGTCTATGAAATCGATAATAATAATTCCCCCAATATTTCTAAGACGAATCTGGTAAGCTATTTCTTTTAATGCCTCTAAATTTGTGTTCAGGACGGTTTCTTCCAAATTTCTTTTCCCTACATATTTTCCCGTATTGACATCTATCGTGCAGAGAGCTTCCGTCTCTTCTATGATGATATATCCCCCTGATTTCAGCCAGACTCTCTTGTTCAGGGCCCTCTTTATATCCAGTTCAATTCCAAAGGCATCAAAGATCGGTTGCTCATCATCATAAAGTTTAATATTGTATTTCACATTGGGGAGAAAGGTCTCCATAAATTCAATAATCCCTTGATGTTCCTCCTTCGAATCGATAACGATTCCTTCTATCTCTTCCGTAAAAAAATCACGTATCGCCCGTAGAGTTATGCCGATATCCTTGTGGACCAATCCCGGGGCACCGGTGTGGTCCCTTTTCCTTTTAATAGTTTCCCAAAGCCTTGAGAGATATTCAACGTCTTCTCCTAATTCATCTTTTTCCTTGCCCTCGCTTACAGTTCGAGCTATGAGACCGTGTCCTTCAGGTCGCAGGTCATCAAGAATATCTTTCAGCCTCGCCCTTTCATTTTCGTCTGTAATTTGTCTTGAGATTCCTACATGTTGTACTGTAGGCATCAAAACAAGTTTTCTCCCGGGAAGAGATATATGCGTCGTAATCCTGGCTCCTTTGGTTCCCAGTGGTTCCTTTGATATCTGGACGAGAATTTCCTGTCCTTCTTTCAGTATGTCTTCTATTTGATATCCGGATTCTGTTTGATACCATTTTCTTTCATAGTCGATGATATCCCGATCCCTCAGTTCATCTTCATTCATTAAAAATTCAAGATCCGTAAAATCATGATACGTGTCCGATACGTGCAGGAATGCAGCCCTGTCAAGACCAATATCAACAAAGGCAGCCTGCATCCCGGGCAGTACGCGAACGACTTTTCCGATATATATGTTTCCGGCTATAGATTTCTCATCCAATCTTTCTATATATAGATTTGAAAGGATATGGTTCTCCATGATGGCGATTCTCGTTTCATGTTCAGAACAGTTAAAGATCATTTCTTTAGCCATCTTATAACTTCCTCTCTGCAAAAATGGGGGCTGTTTTCATGATTTTTGTTCTCTTTGCCGTTTCGTCAGGAAGCCCGATAACATTTTTTAATATTTCCCAGGGACTTACTCCTCCATCTGAACCGAAACGTGACGACATGTCAATCCTGTAATCCGTTCGGTCAAAGGAAAGGGTATTGACAAAGGAGCGTATATTTTTCTCAACCTTTTTCCCTTTTTTATCCCTCATTACGGTAAAGGTTTCCAGTTCAAGGAAATTCCTGATTTTCTTCTCAAGATCAAACCGGTCTGAATCCATTAGTTTTCTGGGAAGATAAATTTCATAATGATATCCTGATATTGTGTTGGATAATGAATCGGCCTTCAATGGAATTTCTTTAACATCTATAATTTCTAATCCGGAAGGCATTGATGCATTGATCTTTTGAACGAATTTTTTCATATCCTGAGGGGGATTTTTTATCTGAATATCTGCATACTCGCAGCAACTTTCAATTCCCACCGGGCTCGCAAAGGCGAAGGATATTTTGGGGTGGGGATGAAAACCCTCTGAAAATACAAATGTAAGGCCGCTTCTTCTTATACTCCTTATGATGGCGGAAGATGTTTCCAGATGTGACAGCAATCGTGACTCACCATGTTTGGCAAATTTGATCCGGAATTTCTTTTCTTCGGCAGAACGATCATCTGTTTTCGATTTCTTACTATTTTCTGTTGTTTTTACATTTGCATGATCTTTTGCGAGAATGATCTTCAGGTCTTTATCACAGATACCGCAGTTATGGCATGTCCCGAATCGACAGTCTTCCGTCAGTTCTTCACTAAGTGATTTTTCATATTCTTTTATAAGAAAATCTTTGCTTATACCGCAGTCTATTCTGTCCCACGGCAGATTTTCATTCAAATCTTTCTCTTTCAGATAATCGTCAATTTTTATATTTGACTCTTGTATTGCCTGTTCCCAGAGATCAAATCTGATCTGGTCACTCCAGCCGTCAAACCGGCATCCCAGGGTAAATGCCCTTGCTATTATATTTCCAATGTTTTTGTCGCCCCTGGATAATATACCTTCAAGGAAACTCATTCTTCCGTCATGCCATTTTAGATTGAGATTTCTGTGGCGAATATTCTTCTTGAGAAATTCCTGTTTTTCCTGAATCTCATCCATGGATATCTGCCTTTGCCACTGAAATGGAGTATGCGGTTTCGGTACAAAGGTGGAGAGGCTTATGGTGACCTGCCTTTTTTTCCCTCCTTCTCGAAGTGTTCTGTAAGCAAGGTCTGCAATTCCTTCAATATCCGCTTCTGTTTCAGTGGGAAGCCCCAGCATGAAGTAGAGTTTTACCGATTTCCAGCCGGCGTCGAATACACGCCTTGTAGTGTTGAGAAGATCCTCTTCCGTATTTCCTTTATTTATAAGATTTCTGAGCCGTTGCGTCCCGGCCTCAGGCGCCAGGGTGAAGCTCGTCTTTCTAACCCGTTTTATCTGTTCAATGAGTTTTTCTGTAAGGGTTTCCACCCTCATGGAAGGCAGGGCCAGAGCAATTTTTTGTTCGTAGTATTCGTTCATAAGCGCCGTCAGGAGATGTTCAATGAGGGAATAATCTCCCGAACTGAGGGAAAGAAGAGATAGTTCATCATATCCCGTTGAGGAAAGCATCTCTTCAGCCATCTTCTTCAGGGTGTCCGGGGTCCTTTCCCTTGTCGGCCTCCAGACCATCCCTGCCTGGCAGAATCGGCATCCCCTGGAACAACCTCTGGCTATTTCCAGGGTAACCCTGTCGTGTATTGTTTTCATCAGAGGAATGACAGGTTTATTGGGGAGAGTCCACTGGTTGATGTCAGTTACGATCCTTTTTTTAATTCTCTTTCCGTTAACATGTATGGAAGGCACGTAAATTCCCTCGATCGAGGCAAGCAGGGCAAGGATATCTTTTCTTTTATACTTCTTTTCCTTTCCTTCCATTATGGCACGGGATATTTCCAGGATAACCTCTTCTCCTTCGCCAATAACAAAGGCATCGAAAAAAGACGAGACCGGTTCGGGATTGAAGACGCAGGGTCCACCTGCGATGATTATGGGTGAATCTTCTTTCCTGTCTCTGGCGTATACGGGGATACCGCCAAGGTCCAGCATATTTATTACGTTTGTGTAAGATAATTCATACTGAAGTGAAAATCCTACAATATCGAACTGATTCAACGGGGTACGTGATTCCAGAGAAAGGAGGGGAATATTCATTTTTCTCATCCATAGCTCCATGTCTGGCCAGGGGGTAAAAACCCTCTCCGCTGCTATGAATGGTTGATTATTTAATATGGAATAGAGGATCTGAATGCCCAGATGTGACATTCCCACTTCGTAAGCGTCGGGGAATGCCAGGGCGAAGGTCAGTTTACATTTTGCCCAGTCTTTTTTTATTGAATTTACCTCTCCACCGATATATCTGCTCGGTTTCTGAACCTGGAGAAAGATATCTTCTATTTCTGAATACTTCATAGAATCCTTAATTTATCAAAAGTCTCTTTTGTGATGTCTGCTGAAAGCCTCAAAGCGGTTAATTCTTCATCAGAGAGGCTTATCTCGTATATTTCTTCCACTCCGGATGCTCCCAACTTCACGGGCACGCCGATGTGGGTTCCCTCAATACCATACTCTCCATTGAGATATGCAGAAGCGGGCAGCACTCTTTTGCTGTCACGGAGTATCGCTTCTATCATAACAACAATGGAGGAGGAAGGACCGTGCCAGGCACTGCCGCTTTTGAGAAGTTTTACAATTTCAGCTCCTCCGGTTTTTGTTCTTTCAATAATGGCATTTAACTTTTCTTTTTTTATAAATTGACTGACAGGAATACCTTTTAGCGTGGTATAGCTGTCGACGGGTATCATGGTATCTCCGTGACTTCCCAATACGAGGGCTTCAATATCCTTTACGGAGACATTTAACTCTTCGGCAAGGAAATATTTGTACCTTGCCGTGTCAAGAACTCCTCCCATTCCTACAACCTTTGAATCATGGAATCTCGAGATCTTCCAGGCCAGATGGGTCATGACATCAAGGGGATTTGTAACGATTATAATAATACATTCCGGGGCAAACTCCTTGATCTTTTCCGTAACCGATTTGACTACGTTTCCGTTTTTTAAACCGAGTTCCTCCCGCGTCATTCCCGGGCTTCTTGGAAATCCAGCAGTAACGACAACGATATCCGAACCTTCTATTTCAGAAAAGTCATTCGCGCCCGTGATCTTTGCGTCAAATTCCTCCAGGGAGGAAGACTGGGAAATGTCAAGGGCCTTTCCCTGCGGAACTCCTTCTATGATATCGATGAGAGCGACATCTGCCAGATTCTTTTCGACAATTTTCTGAGCTGTCATTGTGCCGACGAAACCGGCTCCGATAATTGAGACCTTATTTTTCATGTATATTATCTCCCTTTGTCAATATTCGAATGAAATGATTATGAGAATGTTTTGTGAGACTACATAGCATAAAAGATCAATAACATCATCCTTCTTTGCTCAAGAGATGTCGGTACTTATAAAAATTGTTTTGAATATCCCGGTGTTTTGACAGGGCAAAGCGGGAAGGGAAATTGGATTTTGCAATGTAGGGAAGCGTGTCTTTCTTGAAAGCATCTGATAGCTCATTAAAAACCTTTTCTTTGTCCTCTTTATTAACGAAAGTTCTCTCTTTTTCATACTCATAATATATTTCAGGGCCAAACACTTTCATGACCTGGTCGAAATGTTCGGGATCGCTGAAATATTCTTCCTTCATTTCAACCTTTATTTTAACAATCAACTTAACCTGTGTTGTATCGGCAGCAATTTCACGGGATTTATCCCAGATCTCAACAACCAGATTGTTTGGAAGGGGCATTTCTTCAACCAGATTCATGTTTTTCGTGGGACCTCCTGTTATTTTTTTGTCATGGAAAACCATATTTGC
This sequence comes from uncultured Syntrophaceae bacterium, assembly GCA_964523565.1. GTDB lineage: Bacteria > Desulfobacterota > Syntrophia > Syntrophales > UBA6807 > CAZGAK01. Next base: position 6,570 of record CAZGAK010000074.1, read on the forward strand.
TCTTCCATATATCAAACCATTCGTTTTCTGCAAGTCATGATGCTTAAAACTATCGTTTATTCTTGACGTTATGTTTCTTTCTTCATATACTTCGATCCTTTAGAATATAAGCTTTTATTAATAATAAGGAGTTTAACAAAATGGACCCCAAGACTGTTGTTTTATTGTTGTCCTGTCCCGATGCAAGAGGAATAGTAGCATCCATATCGAATTTTATCTTTAAAAACAATGGTAATATTTTACATGCTGCACAGCATACAGCGCAGCCGGAAAACATACTGTTTATGAGAATTGAGTGGGATCTCGATGGCTTTAAGATTTCCCGTGAAGAAATAAAAGATGCCTTTGAACCCCTGGCTGAAAAATTCAAAATGAGATGGAATATTTACTTTTCCGATTACGTTCCGAAGATAGCCATATTTGTCTCCAGGCATGTTTACTGTTTTTATGATCTTATACTGAGACACCAGATGGGAGAATTTAAAGCTGAGATCCCCCTTGTTATCAGTAACCATCTTGATCTGATGCCGGTGGCCGAGCAGTTTGGTTTAAATTACAGGCACTATCACATAACCCCGGGAAACAAAGCCGAACAGGAAGAAAAAGAGATCGGGGAATTGAAAAAACATAATATTGATCTGATTATCCTTGCGCGGTATATGCGGGTACTGAGCAGCAGATTTGTTAATGAGTACCCTAACCGGATAATAAATATTCACCATTCCTTTTTGCCCGCATTTGCAGGGGGCAAACCTTATGATCAAGCCTATGACAGAGGAGTCAAAATTATTGGCGCCACAAGCCACTATGTTACGGAGAAACTCGATGACGGGCCCATAATCGCCCAGGATGTTATTGAAATTACCCACAGGGATTCGGTAGATGACATGATGCTCAAAGGGAAAGACCTGGAAAGAACAGTCCTCGCAGAAGCAGTAAGACTCCATCTAAAAAACAGGATATTGGTCCACGGCTCAAAAACCATCGTGTTTGATTAAACAGTAGCTTCAGTTGATATTTACATCATGTCTTTTTGACTTATTTCCACAGCCCGGTCGATCTCTGCCTTAAGCTGTGGAGGCAGTCCGGGTATGTCCACACTTAGAAACCCTCTTACTATGGTAGCAGTTGCTTCATCTTCCGTCAGTCCGCGGGACATTAAATAAAGAATTTCTTCCTGGGCGATCTTGCCAACTGCTGCTTCGTGGGACAATTCCACGCCGTCAACCTTGCCGGTCAATTCGGGTATGGCGCGCATAACCCCGCCGTTGAGAATAAGACCGTGGCATTCCAGGTGTCCCTTCACGCCCGGCATCTCGCCGACCAGGTCCCCTCGTGCGATAATATTTCCACCGTTGGTAATAGCACGGGAAATAATTTCCGCCCTTGTATCTTCCTCTTTTAAATAAACACGCCCGCCTACATCTAATTCCGAACCGGGACTTCCCACAAGCAGGCTGTAAAATCGTGCCACAGCTCCCCTTCCATTAAGATAGACAACAGGATACATCTGAAGTGATTTTACCGGTTTCATGCAAACATAATTACTGAGAAAAAGGCCTCCTTCTTCGACCACTGCGGCAGATCTGGGCCTGACCATGATCTCTTCCGCCCAGTGGTGAATCATGGTGAAACTCAGCTTGGCGCCCTTTTTAACATAGAATTCCGAAATGCCTGCGTGCAAGCCCTGCGTTACATGAGCAGCCGAAGCGCAGCCTGATATAATGTGAAGTTCCGATCCCTCTTCTGCTATGATGATATTATGCACATTCTGGTTAAAACCTTCTTTTTCCAGATAGAGACAAGCCTGAGCCGGGAAGGATATCTTACTGCCGGGTAGGGCTCTGATGAGATAGCCGTCATGCAGATCGAGATGGGTACGGGCTGTATACTTGTCCGCATCCACGGATACTAATTTCCAGTAATAATCTTTCACCCAGTCAAATTTTTCGAGGGCTTCCTTAATCGGGATAACTTCCAGACCGTCGTCATGTGAAAGAGAAAAAATCGCCGATGAATCTTTCTGAATGTATGTTCCTGAGCGTTCCTTTTCGCTTGTATCCACGCCGGCGAAGAGCAACAGTTCTTTATCCCCTTCAGGAAGCATATTAAGATCCTCAATCTGTTCATGGGCAGGAGATTTTGTGGAATAAACGTCGAGATCAATATCAGAACCAATCTTTGCTTTCTTATCCTTTGCAGCTGTGGCTCTTCTTTCTATTTCACGCATCGTACACACTCCCCATAGCCTGCTTCTTTTATCTGTTTGAAGATTTCAATGGGATTACCCACGCATGCCAACACACCTTCGTAGAGAACCTGGCCTTTGTCCGCCGTTAAATAATCAAGAATAAATCCTGTATGAGTTATAATGAGTCCCATTTTAGCCCGTTCTTTTACAACCTGTTTCTTCGATTTGGCGTATGTTGGATGCAGATCACGTTGAAGGAGATGGTTGATTGTCTTACCTATAAGGGCAATATTTTCCACATCAACGCCCGATTCCGGTTCATCGAAAAGGAGAAAATCAGGATTCTGAGCCATTAACTGGAGCAGTTCAGACCGCTTAATCTCCCCTCCGGAAAAGCCGACATTGATATCGCGGTCAAGAAAGTCTGAGAAATTAACCTCTTCCGCCAGGGCATTGACATCTACTCCATTATTGGCACAAATCTGAATCATCTGTCTTGTTTTCAGGCCCTGGATACTTGGAGGGCGCTGATATGACATTCCGATGCCCAACCTTGCCCTCTCATTAATAGTCATATTGGTTATGTCTTTCCCCTTGAAGAATATCTTTCCTGCCACGACTTCGTACTGAGGATACCCCATAATTGTCATCAAAAGAGATGTCTTGCCGGATCCGTTTGGGCCAAACAAGATATGGGTTTCACCCGGCTTGATTTCAAGATCGATGTGTCTCAGGATTTCCTTGTCTCCGAGGTTGACTTTTAAATCTTCAATAACTAACATTTTTACTTCCTTTTTTATGGGTTTTTGAAAGGTTATCGCACCGGCTTTACTAACACATTATCAATGCTTTTCCCATCCTTTTAAATGTCAATATAAATTTTGACTTTTCTTTAACAGTTACAGGGGGTCACTCCCCTATAAGTTCTTGTAATCAT
>CAZGAK010000075.1:0-9376 GCA_964523565.1 uncultured Syntrophaceae bacterium
GGTTCTTTGGAACGTACTTTTTTCAGTATGGAAAAAAGAACAGAGTAAAGAGGAAATAAAATAACAGAATCCTCATTTTGCCTTATTCTGTCATAATACTGGTATAAGATCCTTGCGGGAAGTGCTGTGAAAAAGATATCTGTTGTATTACGATCCTTCTTCTTTTTCCAGTGGGTTATAATAGAAAGAGGCTCATCAAATTCCCCCGATTCCTGTAAATTTTTCCGTAACATAACCTCTACGTACTTTGCGGGCGACTCTATGGTCATAGTCCTTGAAATGGCTTCCTGTAAATCGGAAATAAGGTATATGTCGGTATTAATATTAGTGTATTCGGGGACTTGTTCGAGCCTGTTTCCTGAAAGACCATAGGTCATTCCATCCAGTTCAATCGCATATTGTTTTGAGTTTTTAAACATCATTTACGTTTCACCACAAATGTTCCCTTAAGCTTCAAAAAAACATCTCCCTGTCCTTCCTTCTTTGAATCAGCAGATCTTACTTTGGATGGCTTATCCGTCGTTGTTTTTTTATAAGATTCAATATCGGTTTTTATATGCAGCATTACGGGTTTAAAATAATAGGATGCGGTACTGGCTGTCTGCGATATTATACGCTCAGCCTCGGGGAAGGTAAAAATATCTTCGATGTCCACATCATAAAAGGCCCATTTGTTCTTTTCCAATCCTGATGACACCGCAAGGTTTACAAAATCACAAACACGGTTCATGAGTCTTTTTTTATGATTTATTTCTCTCTGGTTATGCTCAAGCAGACGTACTTCACCTGTTAACACCTTCAGTTTATCATTTCTTAGGCTATAGTTATTATAAGCCGTCAGAAAAAAACAGGAGCTTGCAAGAAAAAGGATCGCAACAACGGCCGATGTTATATATGATCTGAGCGTTTTGACCTTGATCACCTTTGCGTAGGGTATGTTTAATTTACTACCGTTATGCTATTTCACAAACATCAATATATCAAAATTAAATTTAGAACTGTAGTCTCAATATGGCCGCAGCAGTGGCAGTCGGTGCAGTTTCAGCGCTGGGCCATACAGCATTTGTCTGCGGAGCGGTGTAGTCCGCCGCATAGCGGAGATCACCGGCCGTTCCGTCGTTTATGTCATCAATCATTCTGTCCCATGCGATACCCAGGTCATTTGGAATGCCTCTTATACGAATAAAGTTTCCTATGTTGGCATTATAGGCGAAAGCAAGTGTGAGCGTGCGCTGAACTCCCTGTGAGTCGTTGTAGGTTCTTACCAAACTTGAACCGGTTGGTCCCTCAACAGGTGGTGTCAAACCGATGGCCTTGAGTTGGGCTTCAAGATTGCCAACGGTTGCCAACGGGTCACATTGCCCGTTACGGCCTGGTGAGTTAGTATCAGTGGCTACGTCACCGAGTATCCAGCCGGTGCGATCATAATAATTATTATACGCCAACTACCAGGTTCTGACATATTTAGTGTATAGTTTCTTTTGCTCCGCGCTCTTGATAATATCTTTTCCCTTGACAACCGCCCCGATTATAATGCCGATAATAATCAAGACAATGGCCATTTCAATAAGAGTAAAACCTTTGTTGCCCCCTAATATTTTTTCCCTGTTCATTGCATCCTCCCCTCTCTATGTTCTCGTCGGAGGTCATGCCTTCTCGACCATTAGTGAGGCATGATACCGACTCCTTGAACTTGACATTTTGTCAAAAATCAGAAAACACCACAACATATTGTATATATATTCCATTTATATGCCTATATGTAGACATAAAATTTTATAAAATGCAAGGGGGAAAAGCAACTTTTCAAAATATTTCTTCCGTTTAACCGGGGAACATGCCCTGCATATGGAGAGAAAGATTTACTCTGTTTTCTGCTTCCATTTTTTTAGATCTGAAAGTGAACGTTTTGAGTAGTGTTTGCCGCGTTCTTTTTTGGGTACTTTCTCTGAAAGAGGTGGGAAAATGCCAAAGTTGACATTCATCGGTTGAAAGGTTTTGTGGTCCGCATTTGTAATATGATGAACAAGTGCGCCAAGGGCCGTTGTCTCAGGGGGCGGTATCAGTTCTTTTCCGGAAAGATAATGGTCAACATTCACCCCTGCCAGGAGCCCCATAGCTGCCGATTCCACATAACCCTCAACACCGGTGATCTGTCCGGCAAAGAAAATATTGTCACGCGAACGTAGTTGAAGCGTTTTTTTGAGAAGGGCAGGGGAATTAATAAATGTGTTCCGGTGGATACTTCCATGCCTGGCAAATTCTGCCTTTTCCAGCCCCGGTATAAGCTTAAAGGTGCGCCTCTGCTCGGGCCAGGTCAATTTTGTCTGGAATCCAACAATGTTGTAGAGAGTAGAAGTTTTATTTTCCTGACGAAGCTGCACCACAGCGTATGGTCGTTTACCGGTTTTTGGATCAATCAGTCCCACCGGTTTCATCGGTCCGAAAAGAAGAGTTTTTTCCCCTCTTCTGGCAAGCACTTCGATAGGAAGACACCCCTCAAAACATTTCTTGTCCTCAAAATCTTTAATGGAAACTTCCTGACCATCAATAATTTCTCGCCAGAACCGCTTATATTCTTCCTTTGTCATGGGGCAATTCAGATAATCACCTCTTCCTGAATCATACCTTGATGCTTGAAAAACCTTGCCATAGTCAATAGATTCCCCATCGATAATGGGTGATATGGCATCATAAAAATAGAGGTATTCACTTCCAGTAATTCTCGATATGCTCTTTGCTGCTTTATCAGAAGTGAGAGGTCCCGTGGCGATAATGACAATAGAATTTTCAGGGATATCAGAAAGTTCCTTACGGGTTGTTGTCAAGCCTTCACATGAGGCAAGTTTCTCTTCAATGTATTGGGAAAAGAGAGTTCTATCAACGGCAAGGGCTTTTCCCGCCGGTACGGATGTGATATTGGCCGATTCCATAATGAGAGATCCCATAAGACGCATCTCTTCTTTCAGGAGTCCTACGGCGTTTTCTGTGCTATTTGAACGAAATGAATTGCTGCATACAAGTTCAGCAAAAAGCGGCGATTTATGGGCGGGTGAAAATACTTCCGGCTTCATCTCATAAAGGCATACGGTCCTTCCCCTTTTCAACAATTGCCACGCGGCTTCGCAACCGGCAAGGCCACCACCGATTATTGTTACGGGTTTTGCATTTACCATATAAATTATCACCAGTCGTTGGCGAACAATGAACTATGGGTATGGTGGTTAATCTCAATGACTCAAGGTCAAAGTTCTTGTTATCATTTTAGACATTTGAACCTCATTTGACATTTGAGCTTTGTCATTTGACATTGGTTACTCTTTGTACCCGCACTCTTTGTTAGGACAGGTTTTTACATTTCCCTTTCCGCGGTAATATTTATCAATGAGAAAGGGCGATCCACATCGGGGACATTCTTCAGGTATCGGTCTGTTCCAGAGGGCATGGGTACATTCTGGATAATTGGAACAGCCAAAGAATATTTTCCCCTTTTTTGTACGTCTTTCGCAGAGGTCTCCCGTACAGTTTTCTTCGGGACATTTCACTCCTGTAGTAAGAGGTTTTGTATTCTTACACTCTGGATAACCGGAACAACCCAGAAATCTGCCGAATTTCCCCTGTTTGATAACCATGTTCCTGCCGCAATGATCACAAACGGTATCTGTTACTTCCGGTTCTGCCTGACTGATTTCTCCATTCTTGTTCTCAACAAGATTCATTGTATTCTTACATTCAGGATAATTGGAACAGGCAATAAATTTTCCGTTTTTACCCCATTTTATTACCATGGGATTTCCACACTTATCACAGATAATGTCAGTAGGAGTTTCTTCCCGCTTGACATTTCTCATTTCCTCTCTGGCCTTTTCAAGATCTTCCTCAAAAGGGGTGTAGAAATCTTTCAGTGTTTCATATCGGGTCAGTTTTCCTTCTTCGATCAAATCCAGTTTTTCTTCCATGGAGGCGGTGAATTCAACATTTACTACTCTTCCAAAATTTTTTACCAGGAGATCATTAACCAGTGTTCCAAGCTCAGTCGGATGGAATCTGCCCTTTTCCAGCATTGTGTAATCCCTGTCCCGAATTGTGCTTAAGGTGGCGGCATAAGTGCTTGGCCTGCCTATGCCGTTTTCCTCAAGTTCCTTGACCAGTGTGGCCTCGGAAAATCTTGGCGGTGGTTGAGTAAAGTTCTGCTGTGGTTTTATTGAAATGAGAGAGAGCTTTTCTCCCTCAGACACAGCAGGAAGGATTTTCCCGATTTCATCTTCGTCTTCACCGTTCTCTTTGCTTTCCGTATAAAGAATGGTAAATCCGGAAAACTTCATGACAGAACCCTGAGCCCGGAAAAGATATCTGTCTGCAAGGATATCAATAGTAGTCAGATCAAATATGGCAGGATTCATCTGGCTTGCAACGAAACGATTCCATATAAGCTGATAAAGACGAAATTCGTCATTTTTGAGATAAGGTTCTATATCTTTCGGTCTATAAGATGTGGATGCCGGCCTTATAGCTTCATGGGCATCCTGAGATGATTTGGGAGATTTAAATACTCTGGCCTTGCCGGGCAGGTGTTCCTTGCCGTAATTCTCTTTTATGTATTTTCTCGCCTCATCCAATGCCTCGGAGGCAACCCGGACGGAATCGGTCCGCATATATGTAATAAGTCCAACGTGACCCTCTTTACCCAGTTCTATTCCCTCATAGAGTCTCTGAGCGACGTTCATTGTTTTTTTTGCTGAAAAACGAAGCTTTCGTGATGCCTCCTGCTGCAGCTTGCTCGTTGTAAATGGCGGGGGTGAAGATCTTTTGGTTTCCTTTTTTTCAACCTTCTCAACAATAAAAGATGCATGTTCCAGCTTTTTCAGGATATCTTTTACCTGATCTTCATTTGTTATCTTTGCTTTTTTCCCATTGATCTTGAGGAATCGTGCCTCAAAGATGGGTGGATTCGAACCCTCCAGGGTCGCGGTAATACTCCAGTACTCCTCAGAAACAAACTCCTGAATCTCTTTCTCTCTGTCACAGATTATCTTTACCGCCACCGATTGAACACGACCCGCACTCAAGCCCCTTTTTACCTTATCCCAGAGTATGGGACTGATCTGATAACCCACAAGTCTATCCAGAATCCTTCGCGTCTGTTGCGCTTCGTATTTGTTGCTTTCAAGCTTCAGCGGTTTCTTAAGGGCGGCGAGTATGGTATTTTTCGTCAAATCATTAAAGAGAACACGGTACACATTCTTTCCCGCCGTATCAACCTCTTCGGCGATATGCCACGCAATTGCTTCCCCCTCTCTGTCAGGATCAGGTGCGAGATATATATTCTTCACTTTTTTTGCGGACTTTTTCAGTTCAGAGATGACCTTCTTCTTCTCTTTAATGACTTGATAAGTTGGCTGGAATTGATTTTCTATATCAATGCCTATCTTGTTCTTCGGGAGATCCTTGACATGTCCCAAAGATGCCTTTACATCGAAGCTGGAACCCACGTATTTTTTTATTGTCTTTACTTTCGTTGGAGATTCTACAATTATTAGAGAATCAGACATATCTACTCCTTGATAATAAATCTTTTGCCCGGTAATTGCTCAATGTATCCCTTAAGTTCGAGAGACAGGAGGATGCTTAATACTTCACTTGACTGACAGCCGCTGTTTGTTATTATATTATCCACATAGATCGGTCTTTTTCCTATCATCTTTAGGATAGCCATTTCTTCAGCACTTAAATTGTCAATCTTTTGACGATTGGATGATTTTGTCTTCCCAATATTGCGATCTTGTGGCAACTTTTCTTCCTTTAATTTTTTTTCATGACGAGATATTTCAATCTGAGGGAGGATTTCTTCTAAAATATCGTGAATATTTTCGACGAGTTTTGCCCCCTCTTTCAAAAGCTTGTGTGTTCCTTTCGATCCGGGCGAATCAATACTGCCCGGCACGGCAAATACTTCCTTGCCCTGTTCCAGGCCAAGCCTGGCCGTTATAAGAGATCCGCTTCTTTCAGTTGCTTCAACAACGACGACCCCAAGAGACATCCCGCTGATTATTCTGTTTCTTGCAGGAAAATGAGGTCCTTTGGGTTGCGTATTAAAGGGAAATTCCGTGATTACTGCCCCACTCTTCCATATTTTGTCAAATAATTTCTTGTTTTCCGGTGGATAAATCACGTCCATGCCGGACCCCAGCACAGCAATTGTTCGACCTTTACCGCTCAGGGCCCCTGTATGAGCGGCTGAATCTATTCCACGTGCCATTCCGCTTACAATGGTGATCCCATTGAATGCAAGCTCACGACAGAGTCGTTCCGTCATAAATTTCCCATATGTACTTGACATTCTCGAACCTATAACGGCGACGTTTATGTCATCATCAGACAGATCTCCCTTTATATAAAGAACGGGCGGGAAATCATATATATTCAGAAGATCTTTCGGATATGAAGAATCCTTCGATGATATTATGGAAACATTCAATTTATCAGCCAGCTCAAGCTCTCTGTCAACTTTTTGCCAGTCATCAAATTCATTGATTCCGCGGGCTGATTTCTCTGCAATGCGGTGAACTTTTGAAATTTCACCTGCCGATGCATTAAAGACAGCTTCTGGAGAACCGAAGATCTCGATTAAATTTTTAAAACCGATATTACCCAATTCATCGATGAATTTTAAGGCAAGCCAGTATCTTAAGTCTTCTTTATCCATATCCCGTTTCCATTGCTTCCGGTTAAAGGTATTAAAGAGTAGCCAGAAAAGACAAGGCGCAAAATATATCGGTTGTTTATGAAGTGTCAAGTCTTTTCGTAAAATAACCAAAATATCAAATCTTGACATTGACATGATTGTCTACTTGTAATATTTGCTTCATATGTTTAAAATTCCTTTATTTTACAAAAGGTCGATTGATGAATAAAGCTGTTAACATTATTTTAATACCCCTTTTTTTTCTCATTTTGTTTTTTAACCATTCTTCCCCTGTTGCCGCTCAAACTGTTATTTCCTCAAAAAACCCCGTGGGACCTGCCTTACAGTTAACGCCCTTGAAGATTGATCTGGGGAATATAGAAAGTAATACAAGTAAGGATTTTTCAATATCCATAAAGAACACTGGCAAGAAAGAGTTAAATTGGGAAATTACAACGGCTGAACCATGGATCATATCAAAAGATGATATATCCATCAAAAAAAAAGCATCTTATTCATATGAGACCTGGAAAACACAGGAGGAGCATTTGCCGGAAACACTTTCTGCGCGTGAAACCAGAAAAATCCATTTTACTGCGGACACTACTGATCTCCCCGAAGGAGAATATGAAGGGTCAATTCTGGTGAGGTCGAATGGAGGAGAGGAAAAAGTGACTGTTACCATGAAGGTCGTCTCTCTTAAATCGATGTCGATAAATCCAATCTCTATAAAAGTACGTGTCGGCCAGAGGAGAACTTTCAGGGCGGTTGGCGTATGGTCTGATGGAAGCAGGACAGATCTGTCCGGTCACGCCGATGGCGAATGGACCATGTCTGATCCTTCTATCGGATCGTTTTCATACAAGAAGCCGGTTTTTTTAGCTAAAAAGACCGGTCAAGTTGAAATAAAAAAAACAAGGGGAGATATAACAAGCAATACAGCTCTCATAGATGTAGAAGAGTTTATTTTAGAACCTGTTCTATTCGTATCGCCACGGGAAATTGACCTGGGAGCCATCGGCCCGGGCGAAAGTTCACGTGGTGTTTTCTCCCTGAAGAACGTTGGCTCAAAAACCCTTATGTGGTCAACTGATGGACCTCATGAATGGGTTTATGCTGATGAAAAAACACTGTCAGGTATTTTAATGAGATCTCCCCGTTATATTCACATTAATGTTGAATCTTCTTTTGAGGGCGCTAAAGAATATGTAAGTCGACCCGGAAAAGTATATCCCCTTACAATAACAATCGGTACAATGCAGGATGCTGTAACGTATAAAAAAGCGTTGTTGCCCGGTAGTTACAGGGAAATGATAAAGTTAAACTCCAATGGTGGAGCAAGACATGTTTTTATAAATTTTGAGGTTACAGCGGCAGGGGCCAGGCCTCGTCTCGCTGTCGAACCCCCCGGGATTGATTTAGGGATTGTTGAATCCGGGAAAAGGCTGGTAAAGAAGATAAAGGTTAGCAATGCAGGGGAGGACATTCTTAAGTGGAAAGCAAGGCTCCAGGGAAACAAGAGAATATTTTCCGGCATAGCCCTTAAAAGAGGACGATATATCTCCCTCTTCAATAAACATATTAGCAACAGGGAAATTTACAGGGTACCGGAGCATCTGAAAGATTCTGTCTTCATTTCCGGCAAGTGGCTGGAAGACAAGGGTTATCCCTCCAGTATTGGCGATAATAGCGGTCTGAAGAAAACCTTTTTTGGAACAGGAATAGTCGTATTTGTATGGAAGGATGTTGAAGGCGGAATCCTCAATGCATTTATTGACAATCGATTCGTTGGAAAAATCGATTGTAATTCAGAGAAAAGGGAACGGGCTGAATTTATAATTGCCGAGGACCTTGAAGAAGGACCGCATATATTGAACATGGTTTGCGAGAAAGGATCTGTGGTCATAGAGGGTATGAGGATCTATGGCGATAGCCTGACAAAGGGGCAAAATGGGTGGATAAGGATATATCCTGGTCTCGGTACCACTTCAAAGGAAACAGATTATGTCAATGTAATGATTAATTCAGGTATCTTGAAGCCGGGAAACTATAGTGAAAACATACTTTTTACTTCGAATGGCGGGAGTAAAATAGTTGAGGCATCAATTGAAGTATTAGATGCTAAGCATTCAAATATCATAGACATATATAGTTATATAAAAGGGCTGGATTGTTTATTTACGGCAAACCCTGAATCTGAGAATCCGGTAGTTTTGAAAGATTATGAAAACAGGGGAGTTGCTTTTAGACTTTTCAGGAAGGGCACTCAAGGAACTACGGAGTTCTACATGTGGTATAATTTCTCAAAAGGTGATCATTTTTATTCGTATGATCGGAATGGAGGAGGAACGTCACTTGAAGGCTATCGTTTTGAAGGCTCAATCGGAAATATAGCAACGTCAAGGCTGTCAAAAACTAAAGAACTTTATCGATGGCATAACCCGGTGAAGGGAGCCCACTTTTATTCTACTGATTTAAAATGGAAAGGACAAACTGACAAAGGATATAAATATGATGGAATCGCCGGTTATGTCAGGTGAAACCGCTGCGATTTTGTTTTCTGATTAGAGTCTTTATTCACAACAGCTGCGTTTTTTGCGCAGATGTTGGCGGAAAATAAATTCGAAATCCGAAGTACGAAATTCGAAACAATATCAAAATCTTAAACTCGAATGTCCAAAACTGTTTCGA
>CAZGAK010000076.1:0-9341 GCA_964523565.1 uncultured Syntrophaceae bacterium
GAAAACTTCTGCCCTTTTGTTTGTGAGGGACTATGGATAAAACTCTATTTTCATAACATAGATTTACTTCGCGCCTTTCATGATCCCAGCCGATAAAGAAATCCCGTGATTGAACCTTCCATGCAGGAGAACAAAACAGAAGACAGGCCAGGGGCCGTCCGGTATGAGCCCTGACAAGATATTTGATGTTTTCACCTGCGACATTCCTGTATCCAAGATAATGATACTTTGAAACAAGACAGTTGAATAAGTCGTTGTCATCTGAATATTGTGCCACAGACATAATCTGAAGAGGACCGAATGTTTTTAAATCGCCATTTATCTCTTCTGTCAAATGAGGGACAAACTCAAACGAACGCTTGTGTGATCTCCCCATATATTTTCGCTGACGTTCAGGTAATACAATACAGCCAGCCAGCTCCAGCTTGAGGAGAAGGTTGCGGCAGGCCATATCCTTATATTGCCCGTTATGGTTGTGCCAGTTCCATTGCCTGCATAGCTCCAGAGAGAGCCGGCTCCGACCCCAAGAGGGATTATCGGTGATGAGCTTGTTGATATACTGAATATCAGGTTGTATCTTTTTCCCCTGTATGGTAGCCATGAATTGCTTCATGGTTAGTATCATAGCAGGAAAAGAACTGTGAAGCCAGCAAAAAATGAAAAAAGGTAAAGAGGCAATTGCGCTTGTAAAGCCGTGCAGGCGGTATGTTTATTTCAAACTTCCCTGCCGTCAATAGCTTCGAAGAAAGCAATTATCGTACCGGACAGTATTGGGACAGCCACCGATTAAATCCGATTAATTGAATTGCAATTAATCTCCCCGATTAATTCGAAACGTGACATTCTTGAACGTCTATATGTTGGAAAGTTCAGGCACTGCTAAATTATCTTGTAAGGGTATAAACTGCCGTTGCCTCTGCCCACTTAGCCGGATCTATTCTATTAAGTCTCTTTACAAGATCACTGATCATTCCCGTTGACCGTGAATCATAGACTTTGAACATTCCCTCATGAAACCCGAGTGACAGAATCTCCTCCTTTTCTTTGGTGGCGATCAGTTTGATCCTTTCTTCCGCAACTTTTCCTTTGTGACCGGGGAGGAACATGGCTTTCAGGCGGATCGCACTGTCGGAAGTGGGAAATTCGTAAGCTCTCCCGGGCCTCGTCAGACTTTCCCTATGAATCGAGTTCGGCAGAAGCAGGGTTACCGAACCGTCCGCGGCAACGGAAAAGATATAAACGTAGCAGTCGCTGCTCGCCTCGTAAAATATCCTGACTTCCTCACCCTCTTTCAGGTCTGTTTTGGAAAGATACGCCTTAATGGAGAGCCCTTTTCCCTTTTTAGGATAGACCGGTTTGATTAACGCTCTGATCGTTGCTCTGTAAAATGTTCTTTCTTTCTTATCCCAGCCCTCCTGAAGTACCTCAGACTTTTCGATTTGTCCTCTCACAGAGGCATATATAAGATCTTCCGCCAGTTGACTGTTGGATACAAGGGTGTGGGACTTGATGAAAACCCCCACAGCCTTTTCCAGCGCGTTCTTCTGAGCGTCTCTCCTGGCCCTGTCTTTTACTTCCTTAGGTGTATCAATCTCACCAAGATAAGCTTCTCCCGTTGCCTCCACCCATACAGGTTTTTCAGAGGCGAAAGAACAAACAGGGAGGATAAGTATGCAAAAAATTACGAAAAGTTTTTTCATGGCGTCGTTTCTAATCCTCTCTGCTTTATTTCCTTAAAGCAAATCTGCCCCTTAAATTATCTAAATTCGGATTGATACTTGGTGATTGCTGGACATTTAGTGATTTTGCATCGTCTTCTACATGTGGCTTTACATATTCATAGATTTCAGCGGCAGATTTCTTGCCGTTTTTGAGCGCCTTGAGAAAATAGTATGTAAATATTCCGTAGCCTTTTTCCTGAGACGAAGTGCTTATCTGCGAGCTCTGCGTTGCCGACAGCACCACCATGTTCTGCGGCAGAACCGCGCTCTGTGATGACATAACTAATGGCCGCGCTCCTTTGGCAAGGACGCTCCTTCCGCCTGCACCGGAAAAACAGGAGTCCAAAACAACAATGACTTCAGATGCCTGCAGCCGTCCCAGTTTCTCATACAGCCGTTTCAGGGGATATCCTGTAACATCAAGATAATTGGGGTCGCCATCATAGGGAACGATGAAAGCCTCGCCTGTTACCGGGTTAGGAGCACCGTGGCCGGAATAATAGATAAAAACCTTTCCGCCTTTCTTGAGCTTGTTCGGCAGCCATGCTTCAATCGATTTCATTATCCCTGACAGCGTTGCCTTTTCATCGGTCAGTAATTCGATGTTTCTCTCTTTTACACCCAAAGCCTTGAGGTAATCTTTTACCAGTTTGGCATCATCATATGAATAATCAGATTTCGGCAAACTGCTATAGCCTTCAATACCAATGATAATTGCATAATCATTATCGCCCATGATTTTTGAATCTGTGCTGAAAAAGGGTTTGTCTATATCTGATTGAACTGCGGAGGCTGTCTTTATGTCTTTATTTTGAGACTTTTTTGCATCTTCAACTACGGATTTAACGATGTTTGCGAGGTCTTCTTTGGTTATGTTTTGAGAGACATTGGTTTGTTGGACTATCTGCCTGGGTTTGAACTGGCTAAGCAAAGCTATGCCTTTATTGGCTTTATTGTAACTACCTCTAACAATTTCTACAAGGCCTGGGACTTGTGAGGCCTCGGCCAAGAGTTGATTATTTTTTGATGCATATTCTTTAAGGAGCTCTATTGCCAAATCTAAATCCGCACCATTATTTAATAATATTTTAACGGTCTCCTTGTGTTTTTGCCCGCCCAATGCTGCTGCAACTATAGGAGTCCATTCCCCATATCCTGCGTCGACGTTATATCCTTTTGCCAAAAGTTCTTCCACGACGTAATTGCAACCACCGCGAGCAGCATGATATAAGAGACGAGGACATGAACCACCTTTATTGATTTTTTCATAAGCGGCGTTAATTAAAATTCTCAATATTTCATCGTTGTATATATTGGGTGTAAGATCACTGGCAGCAAAGTCTAATGCTTTGCATACATCAGCCCCTTTATTCAACAAATCTTTGACGGCATTGATATCACCCAGTACTACCGCCTTTTCCAAAGGTGTCGATGCTATCGACAAGCTTACCCGCGTATATTCCTCCGTCGCCGTCATAGGCACACAACCAGCAAGGATGGTCAACAAGATAAGAATTAAAATTAATGGAAATAATACAATAAGTTCCCTATCAGAGTTTACTATTTTTTTCATAACCCACCTCCTTGAAGCTACCGTTTATATAGTCTCAGGTTCAAAAGCCTCTTCGGAGCAATCAGTCCTGGGGTTTGCTCGTTATTATACGTTTTCCGCGCAATCCTTTCCACTTGCGGTTTAATGTAATTGTAGAGCGTTGCAAGTTCAGAATTACCGTCCTTGATTCCCTTTAAGAAAAAGTATGTAAAGAGGCCATGTCCTTTTTCCTCATAGGTTGAACTTATCTGATTTCCTGCCGCGGCGGAAAGGACCGCAATCCTGTCACTGTGAAGCACTTGCTTGTCCATGTTCATAACAAGGGGCCGGGCGCCTTTTGCAAGAACGCTCCTGCCGCCTGCGCCTGAAAAACAGGAATCAAGAACAACGATGATTTTCTTGGCAGGCAGCTTGTTTAAATTTTGATAGAGCCGCTTTAATGAATACCCTGTCTGTTCTATGAAGGACGGATCGCCGTCATATGGCACCAGATAGGCATCCCCCGTGTTCGGGTTCGGAGCACCGTGACCGGAATAGTAGACAAAAACGGTACCCTCTTTTTCGACATTATTTGAAAGCCATTTTTCAAAGTACTTTTCCAAATCGCTTTTGGCCGCGTGATCATTCATAAGCGTAACAACATTCTCCTCGGGATAGCCCATGACCTTTGTGAGATACTCTGTCATAATACGAGCATCATGGGCTGCAAAATCAGCCTTCGGAAGATTCTGGCGGTAGTTTTCAACTCCGATGACGATTGCATAGGCGTTTTTCTTTATTCTTGTTGTTTTCTGGGGAAGCAGATCCACATCCGATTTTGCGGGCTGAAATAGTGCTGGAGACGCAAAAGACGATGGGGCTGTTGTTGGCAATTCCTCTACCAGCAACTTTTTCTGCATGGATGCCTCCCTGACAATTTTCTTAAACTTATCGTTTACAGTTCTAATCCCGCTGGCCTTTGCTGAACGTAATGCTGTTTGCGCAACAAGGAGAGGCAAGTCTTGTCCATCGACTTCTTCACACTTTGCCGTAGGGGTGACACCGCCCTGGACAGCCTTCCCTGAAGGGGAATAGTATTTTGCAAAAGTAAGTCTCAGAGCCGATCCGTCACTGAGCGGGAGGATAATCTGTATTGTTCCCTTGCCAAAGGTGCGCTTGCCGATCAGAACGGCCCTGTGCAGATCATGGAGTGCACCGGCCACTATTTCTGTACCGGCGGCAGAGCCTTCGTTGACAAGCACAACCATCGGATAAAGGGGTTGGGTGCCGAAGCTTTTCCCCTTAAACTTATTGTTGGACTTGAGCCCTCTCCCTTTTATGGTGACAATCGTATTGTCGGCATCAATAAATTTATCAGCTACGGCTACCGCAACAGACAAAAGCCCGCCAGGATTGTTGCGTAGATCGAGTATCAAACTCTTGAATCTGGAGTTCCTGGAGCCAAGTTTATTAAGGGCCTTTTCTACATCATAGGCGGTATTCTGCTGGAAACTGGTGATTCGCAGATAGCCGATTCCTTCTTCCAAAACTTTGTACTTGACGCTCTTCACCGGAATGACATCCCGAACCAGGAAGAAATTCTTGGGTTGCTCAAAGCCACGGCGCATTATGGTCAAGGTAACCGCTGTTCCTTTCTCTCCCCTCATTCGTTTTACTGTCTCAGTGAGACTCATCCCTTTGATAGCAATTTCGTTGATCTTCAAAATCTGGTCACCGGCCTTGATGCCTGCTTTGTAGGCAGGAGTATCTTCTATCGGGCTTATCACCGTCAGGGTATCGTTCTTGATGTTAATAACAATCCCGACTCCGGCAAACGACCCCTTTGTTGAAACCATAATCTCCTTGTAAGCATCGGGGGAGAGAAAAGCGCTGTGAGGGTCCAGCGATTTGAGCATGCCGCTGATTGCAGCATATTCCAGTTGTTGAGGGTCAATTCGAGCAGCTTCTAACCAAGTTGTATAAATATCGGCAACAAGATTTTCCGCCTTTAGCCTATCATTGCCAATACGGCTGAAATCGACATCGGGCTTGGCAACAGCCCGGTTGTTGGTGCTAAGCAGCTCCTCCATGCCGTTGATGGCTGATGATGCCAGATAGGCAAGATCCGGCTGTTCAACATAGTTTGTTATCACTTTGGAAAATGCTTCCCGGAAAACGACCGGTCTTTCATTTACATCAATGCCTTCGTTTAAAAGGTTTTCCACCTTTTTAATATTGTTTGATTTTGCGGCATTCGTCAAAGGTGTCGCGCACCCTGTTATCAAAAACAGCAGGCCGAGGAAGACATAAAAATGTTTTTTCAAAATCGTGTTGCCGGACATGTGCATTTTCACCTCCTGAAAGCGAACTTTCTCTCCCCGTTCTCGAAGTCAGGATTAAAAGAAGAAAACCGTCTAACATTCAACTCCTGTATTCAAGCTTATATAGCTTATCCGTAAATCTCTGCAAGGGATTTCTTGCCGTCTTGCCATGCCTTCAGGTTTTGGTGACAATTCTTTATTTGCGACTGGTTGAAAAATTGTCGGAAATCTTTACACTTTCTTGGTACCCATTTATGGTATTAAAATTACACACTATTTTGATAAATTGCTTATGTTTTTAATTATAAATTGTCGAGATGTTTTACAATTATTGTTCTTCTTCAATTCTTTATTTTCTCAGACAATAAACTGCATACACATCAGCGATAAAATATAATATATTAATATCAATTAGTTATAAAATATTTCAGAAATATGTACAAAAAATAAACTCATGCGCATGATTTTTGCTAAAAATATAACTGTAGTCGGAATACATCGTCTTCTAAATAAGATTATTAACACATAGGAAGGTAGTAGCATTAAAAAAATGACTGAGAAAAAAATATATATTAATGAAGACAATAAAGCCTGTGCCATATGTCCGCAGTGCGGTAAAGTAAAGACAATTGATGTTTTGAGATATGGAGATACTGACAGACAAGTTAGAGTTGGAATTGAATGTATTTGTGGCTGTAGTTACACTGTCTTCATTGAGCGAAGAAAATATTATCGTAAAGAAACTGATCTTTCTGGAGTTTGTGCAAACTTTGATTCCATGGAGATTAGAGAGATAAATGTTAAAAACCTTTCAAGGACCGGCGTCGGATTCACTATCAATTCTCCAATCCCAATATCACCTGGTGATATTCTAAAAGTTCGATTCGTTTTGAACGGCAAAAAGAGGGTAATAATTAATGAGGAAGTTGTCGTTCAGCGAATCAATAAAGATTATATTGGCGCTGGATTTCGTAGAATAAAGGAATTGTATCCGGATTTAGGTTATTACTTAATGCCTTGATTTTGGGTGCCGCAAGAAAGGGAGACCTTTGCATAACGTCCCCTTTTGACCAATTTCTGCGTCAGACTCAAATTTTAATCCTCGAAATATCCAATATATTCCTGTGGCTAAAATTTTCGCCTTCCTTGAACTTGAACGAAATTGAACATTCTGCGAAGGTCTCATTCTATTAATATAAATTGCCACGTCAGCCCCCGGTGAAAAGCCAGGATTTTTTATTTGTCCTTAAGCCAGTCTTCGATTTCTTCTGCCTGGTAGGCTTCCTGCGGGGTGGTTAGATCCATTTTCAAGACCAGCCCTGAATGTTTTTTAAACTCTTCGTCTTCTCTCAGCTTTATATGGCGTTCACGGGCGTTCCGTACATCTTCCAGGGCCTTTTGCAGGGCAAGACCGACGGCCTTACTTTTGTCGATTTCTGCCAGCTTGAAGCGCGGGACTGCCCCATCTTCCGCAACAGCTTCTGAGAAAAGGGCGAGTTGTTTCATCTTTTCCATTGCCTGATCCATGAGCATCCATCCTGTCGTATCATCATTCTGGAAAGTCCAGGACATGCGGATATGTTGCAGCATTTCATTATATTTTCCGGCAAGTTCCGTTTGAAGCGCTTCCATGAACTCTTCCGGAAATTCATGATCTCCGGCGGGAACCGGGGCGTTCGCATCTTCCGGGCTTAGCTTGTCGAGGAGTCTCTGAAACCGTCTCGCATGGATGGCCGATTCCCAGGATTCCCTCTGGAGAACTCGTTTTATATGGGGATCGTCGATATTTTCTGCTTCTTTGTTATAGTGAGGTATCAGTTTTTCCTCATAATCAATGTAAGACTTGAGTAACGTTGCACGGCTGGTGGGATCAAAGGGGTAGGGGCCCGGTTTGAAATCGGGTTCGCCGCCGAGCCGGCAGATGATCATCCCGAGCCAGTGCATATGCCACATTTCTTCCCGGCAGCGGGATAGGAGGCTGGCGCCCATGGGAGTATCTTCCCCTTCCTGGTAAGCGTGGACTAAGTAACGTATAATCGCGGCATGCTCGTCGGCAAAGTCACGATTCAACATATCTATTAATTTTTTCGTGTCCATGGTCAACCTCCTGTTTGAAATTTTATGATTTTAACCTTTGATGGTGGGGGATATAATTAATTGAAATATCGCCATTTTCACCCTAACCCTAACCCTAACCCTTTCCCATCAAGGGAGAGGGAAAATTTTTGATTTTTTACGAATGTATCAATCTTACGGGGTTCAATTCCCCGCAGCTTGCTGCGGGACACTTGATATTACTAAAATTTCAAAATTATGTCCAACATCAATTTGATTTTGACAGATATGCGGCCTCTCTTTTCCCCTTTTCTTCATCGACAAAGTAAAACAGGAGGCCACCCGTGATAAATAAAATCGAAACGGATGAAATGCTGATACGTGACGCTATGTGTCCTTCATATCCCATGGATTGTGCCATAAGGGCGACAGCTCCGATCAAAACGGGTCCCAGGACGATGGAGAACTTGCCGATCATGTTATAAAACCCGAAGTACTCGGCGGATTTGTCCGTGGGGATGATCCTCGCATAGAATGAGCGGCTGAGAGCCTGAATGCCTCCCTGGACAAGACCGATGGTTATGGCAAGGATGTAAAATTCCCTTTTATCTTCCATGAAGGCTCCCCAGATTGAGACAAATAGATAGACGGCAATGGCAATTAAAATGGAACGCTTTGTACCGATCTTTCCACCAAGATAACCAAATCCGATTGCTGACGGAAACCCGACAAACTGGGTGATGAGAAGGGCAAGGAGGAGATCCTTCGGTTTAAAACCGATAGACATGCCGTAATCAACAGCCATGCGAATTATAGTATCCACGCCATCCATATACAGCCAGTATGCTATGAGAAAAAGAAAAATCGTCTTGAGGTGGCGAATTTCCTTAAAGGTTCTTTGTATTTGCTCAAATCCTTCCCGTACCACCCGGAAAACAGGTTTCTTTTCTTCAGGAGGAGGCTCTTTGACAAACAGCAGGATAGGAATTGAAAAGACAAGCCACCAGATTCCCACTGAAAGGAATGAGAATTTAATGGCTTCCGCTGCATTTGCAATGCCAAATAATTCAGGTCGGAGGATCATCCATACGTTTAGGGCGAAGAGGATACCCCCTCCCAGATATCCGAGGGAGAAACCGAAGGCCGAGACAAAATCCAGTTTCTTTTCAGAAGCAACTAAGGGAAGCAAAGAGTCGTAAAAGATGTTCCCGCCCGAAAATCCGATAATGGCCATCACGTACAATAGAATGGCAAATGGCCAGTTTCCCATTGAAACAAGGTAAAGGGCCGATGTCATGACGACGCCCATAAAGAGAAAAAAGGTGAGGAATTTCTTTTTTGCGCTTCCCCTGTCGGCCATGGCACCGAGGATGGGGGCGAAGAGTGCTACGATAATGCCAGAAAAGGAATTTGCGAATCCAAGCCTTGCCGTGCTCGTGACGGGGTCCGTACCGGGGCAGCAGAATTGTTTAAAAAAGACGGGGAAAAACCCTGCCATGACTGTGGTGGCAAAGGCCGAATTGGCCCAGTCGTACATGGCCCAGCTGAGTACGGTTTTTTTATTATCTTGCTGTTTTTTCATTATCGTATCAGGGGTCACATCTTAAATATTAAGTATTACATACATAACTTCCTTTTGATAGTGATAGGGCGAATAATTAATATTTAAGATGTGATAACCATATCAAGGTAACGCGTTTTATAAAAGCGACA
>CAZGAK010000077.1:0-9294 GCA_964523565.1 uncultured Syntrophaceae bacterium
CTACTGGGAAGTGTGGAAGAAAAAGGAAAAAGTATAGAACGTACCCCGTTACATAAATAAAAATCCCCCCTTTTGCTAAAAGGGGGGATTTTTATTAAAACACAATTATATTCTTCTGTCTTAATAGGTGATCTGCCAGGACGATACTGACCATGGCCTTGCATACGGGGATGATGCGGGGCATTACGCATACATCGTGTCTGCCTTTGATCGATATAGTGGCCGGTCTTCCGTGAATATCAATGGTCTGTTGCTCTTTTTCAATGGATGAGATGGGTTTGCAGGCCACCCTGATAATGATTTCATCACCGTTTGTAATTCCGGCCAGTATTCCTCCGGCGTTGTTTGTCTCAAATCCTTCAGGTGTTATGGGATCGTTGCATTCAGAGCCGGACATTTTTGCGGCCTCAAAGCCGGCGCCGATTTCCACACCCTTCACAGTTCCTATGCTCATGAGAGCCTTGGCCAGATCGGCATCGATCTTGTCAAATACCGGCTCTCCCAGACCCGGGGGGCATCCCCTGACTAAAATCTCCACAATCCCACCGAGGGAATCGCCACTTTTCTTTGCCTCTTCTAACCTGTCCTCAATTTTTTGAGCTGCTTCCATATCGGGGCACAGGATACTGTTCCGATCGATATCCGCAAGTGTGATTTGTTCTGCCGCGATGCCGCCTAACTCCCTGGTATAGGCGATGATCTCTATTCCTTCCCGGTCGATTACCTTTCCGGCGATGGCTCCCGCGGCCACGCGTGCTGCCGTCTCCCGGCCGGAGGCGCGACCACCTCCCCGGTAATCCCTGATACCGTATTTCTTGAAATATGTGATGTCTCCATGTCCTGGCCTGAAGAGATTCTTGATCTGGTCATAATCACCGCTTTTGGCATCCCTGTTTTTTATGAGCATTGAAATTGGTGTTCCTGTGGTTTTTTCTTCGAAGATACCGGAGAGGATCTCTACCATATCTTTTTCTTTTCTGGGTGAGCTTGCCTGACTTAGCCCCGGCCTTCTCCTGTTCAATTCTTCCTGTATGTCCGATTCACTGAGCGGAATGTTGGGGGGGCAGCCGTCAACTACCACGCCGATGGCTTTTCCGTGTGATTCTCCCCAGGTGGTTACCTTAAAAAGTGTTCCTGTTGTATTTCCTGACATGTCTGCTCCTTGTTGTGTTGGGTTTCGCTTTGCTCAACCCAACCTATTTCTTTAAAAAATTGCAGATTTCATCTGCTATCAAGTCAATATTTCTCTTCGAAGTATCGATGGTAAAATCGGCCAACTCCCGGTAAGTGGGTTCCCTTTTTTTTAGAATCGTAGCGGTTTCCGTGTAAAGATCATCATCGGAAAGGGAAGGGCGCTGGCTTCTGCTGTTTTGATCGGAGAACATTCTTTCCATGATTGTCTTCACGTCGGCAGTGAGCCAGACAAAAAGACCGTTTCTCTTTAGAATTTCTCTGTTTTCATGATCGTTAAATACTCCGCCCCCTGTAGCGATTATGTTCTCCTGCATCGAAGAAAGCCCCTTGATCGCTTCTTTTTCTTTCTGACGAAACAAATCCCAGCCGCCTTTTTCTACGATTTTCCTGATTGGCATACCCGTTCGCTCGATGATCAGATTATCGGTGTCAAAAAAGGGCAGACCAAGCCTTTCGGAAAGTTTTTTCCCGACGGATGTTTTTCCCGTGCAGCGGTATCCGATTAAAATGATATTCTTCATTTGTATAGCTGATCCAGCACATCCCAGAATCCTGGAAAGGATTTATTGACACATTTTTGATTTTTGATTTTTATTCCTTCTGTTGCAAGCCCCGCTATTGCGAAACTCATTGCTATACGATGATCGTCGTACGTCTCTATCTCGGCGCCGTGAGGTATTCCTCCATTGATGACAAGACCATCTTCCAGTTCCTTTGTATCGATACCTGTACGGTTAAGTTCATTTGCCAGGGCTTCTATTCTATTGCTCTCCTTTAATCGCAGGTGAGAGACATTGCTGATTACCGTCTGTCCGGGTCTGAAGGCTGACAAAACGGCGAGTGTCGGGACCATGTCCGGCATGTCTGACATATCGAACCGGTAATCTCCTCCATTTAACTTTCTGCCTGCAACTTCCACCCAATCGATTCCCCTTACTACATGACAACCCAGTTTTTCCAGGATTTTCAGGAACCCGATGTCTCCCTGGAGGGTATTCTGATTTACATTCAGGACTTTAACCTTTCCTCCGCAGAGAGCCGCAGCCAGGAAAAAGTATGAAGCACTTGATACATCGCTTTCGATCAGATATCTTTGCCCTGTGTATTTTTGAGGTGCCTTGACGGAGTATTCATTTTTTCCTCTCTTTATCATTCCCACACCGAAATGATTCATAACCCCTGCGGTCATATCGATGTAGGGCATGGAGGACGTTGCACCCTTGAGTTCTATTTCCACATCCCTTCTCGCATAGGGAGCGGTGATAAGAATGGAAGATATATACTGACTGCTTTCTATATCGGTGAAGGTTGCCTTTCCTCCCTGCAAACCTCCTCCTTGAATTAAGACAGGAGGATAACCGTCTTTATCCATGCCCCGGCAGTCAACCCCCAATATTTTCAG
The DNA here is from genome assembly GCA_964523565.1 of uncultured Syntrophaceae bacterium. GTDB lineage: Bacteria > Desulfobacterota > Syntrophia > Syntrophales > UBA6807 > CAZGAK01. Next base: position 2,597 of record CAZGAK010000077.1, read on the forward strand.
TGCATCTAGAAGAGGTTTTATAGGTCTTTCTCTGAGGCGGTCGCTTCCGTCTATAATAAACTTCCCCGTGCCGAGAGAAACCAGCGCAGTCAGAAATCTCAAGGCAGTGCCGTTATTCCCCAGGTATAGTTTCTTCACGGGATTTTTTATATTTCCACCGGTCCCGGTTACAATGATATCCTTATCCGCAACCATGATATCGGCACCGAGAGAACGGAGAGCATCCATCAGATATTTTGTATCTTCCGAGATCAGGGAATTGCGCAAAAAGGACCTTCCTTCGGCGAGAGATGCAATTATTAAGGCCCTCTGAGTATAGCTCTTCGAGCCGGGTATGCTGACGGTTGCATCCAGATTTATTATCCGTTTAACTTGTCTCATTTTTCATTTTTTCCAGTACAACTTTTTTCATAAAATCTATGGGAGGCTGCAGTCCTGTCCATATTTTTATCTGTTCCGCTCCCTGACGGACAAACATTGAAACGCCTGTGATAGTCGAACATCCAGCCTCCTCGGCGTCTTTCAAAAGCTTTGTTTTCAGGGGATTGTAAATTATGTCCATAACCCATAAGAAGTTTTGGAGTATATTCTTGCTTACGGGCGATTTTTCCGTGTCCGGAAACATCCCTACCGGGGTCGTATTAATGAGGCAGTCCCCCTTTATTTTTCCTGTTTCTGTGAGGGGATAGAATTCACAACCGAACTCTTTTGCCAATTCTTCACCTTTTATTGTCGTTCTGTTTAAAACGATTGAGGTCCCCCCTTCTTCAAGGATGCCGAAGATGGCGGCCCTCGCGGCTCCTCCCGCACCCAGGATGGCAAATGTCTTTCCTTCGATTTCGATTGATTCTCTCAGGGAGAGAACAAGGCCCGTCCAGTCGGTATTATCCCCCTTAAGCTTGCCGTTTGAATGCGTAACGGTGTTTACCGCACCGATCCTGACGGAACTGCTACTGATTTCATCGAGGTATTCCATAATGGCGGTTTTATGAGGAATCGTTATACTTGCTCCGTGGATGCTCAACTTTTTAATCTCCGTCAGAATATCCCGGACGTTTTCCACGCGTATTGCCATGTAGCGGGCGTCGATGTTCATTTTTTCGAATGCCGCGTTATGCATCAGGGGTGAAAGACTGTGTCCTACCGGGTTGCCGAAAAGGGCAAATGTCTTTGAATTATTCTTCATCCTTTAAAATCCTGAAAATTTCTTTCATTTCTTCGATAGTTAGCTGACCGGGAGCAGATTCCGCCCCCTTTTCAAGAGAAGCAAAGCTCAAATATGAACCAAAATAAGGTGCCATAATCCTGCTTATTTTCCCCTTCTCTCCCATGCAAAGGGTGATAATTTTCTGGTTCGTCTTTTTTGCATAACTGATCAGTTTCAATATCTTCAGATTATCCTCCGCAGAGTTGGCAAAGGTGGCGATCTTGACAATATGCGCGCCTCTGCCGACACATTCATTGAGTATGTTTTGTAATTTGCTCTCCGACGGAGTTCCGTTAAAATCGTGATGGGAGACAATCAGTTTCGTTCGGTCTCCATGTTTTTTTATGTCTTCTAACAGCTTTTTCGTAAAGGTGTCGTCTGTGCTCAGCTCTATATCAATAAAGTCGGCTCTTAAAGTGACTGCCTTGCTCAGGAGAGAGAACCTTTCTTTTTCATCACCTTCGAAATTTCCCCCTTCGTCTTTTTTGCGTGCGGTTACAAGTATCTTGCCATTTTTTGCGGAAAGCAGCTTTCCTAAATTCACATTCCTGATGAAGTCGATTCGCAGTTCTACAACGTCAGCCAGGGGGAAACATTTATCCATTTGTTTCATTGCCTCTTCATTTGTTGCCGCGACAACGGGTATGCAGATCATGATTTGGTGTCTCCCATCGGATAAGAGCCGAGTATTTTGACGAATGTGGATTGACTTTGAAGATCTTCCAGACATTCTTTTATTTTTTCTTCCTCTATGTGCCCGTTGAAATCGACGAAGAATAAATACTCCCACATCCTCTCTTTGATGGGGTAAGATTCAATCTTCACCAGATTGATTTCCTTGCTGGCAAATGGTTTTAATGAGTTATACAGGGCTCCCGGCATGTGCCGGGTTCCAAAGAAGATAGAAGTCTTATCCCTGCCAGTTCGTTCGTTTTCTCCTCTGCCGATAACGAGGAATCGGGTGACGTTTGACGGATGATCTTCTATTCCCTCCGAGATGATATTGAGCCCGTAAATGAAAGCGGCATTATTGCTGCCGATGGCTGCGCCTTCATCATCTTCCAGAACCTTTTGGGCGGCTTTTGCCGTGCTTTCCATTTCATGGAGAGAGCAATCGGGCAGATTCTTCCTGAGCCAGCCCTGACACTGTGCCAGGGCCTGGGGATGAGAATAGATCCTCTTTAAGCCATCCAATTCTTTTCTGGTGGATATGAGGGAATGATTAATCAGAAGAAAAACCTCGGCCAGAATATTCAGTGGTGTTGAAATCAATCTGTCCAGTGTCAGCTTGACAGTACCCTCAAGAGAGTTTTCCACAGGGACAACGCCCCAGTTTGCTCGCCTTCTTTCCACCTGGTCAAAGACATCAAATATGGTTGACTGAGGGGAGAATAGGGCGCTTTTGCCGAAATGGGACCCGGCCGCCGCATGGGTGAATGATGCCTCCGGTCCCAGGTAAGCTACCGATACAGGAGCCTGGAGGGCTTTTGATGCGGATAGAATCTCGGTGAAAATTTCTTTCAAAGATCCTTCCGGCAGCGGACCTTCGTTGATATCGTTCAGATACTGGTAAACTCTGTTCTCCTGCGAGGGATCGTAGATGTTCAAGCTTTGCCTGTTTTTTATTTTTCCGATTTCCAATGATATCCGGGCTCGTTCATTTAAAAGCTTGACGATCTTTTCATCCATCTTTTTTAAACGATCTCTCAGATGTTTCAGTGATTCCCGTGTCATTTTCTCAACTCCTCGATGGTTTCTTGGATAAGCGCATCTTCCACTGAACCGTTTATAAAAGGCACCCCTATTTTCTTTAACAATACGAAGTGGATAGAGTCACCCCTCTTCTTTTTGTCCGTTTTGATTTTCGAGAGTATTCCTTCCGTACTGATTGATTCGGGGATATGATCAAGGAGATCTATTGATTTGATAAGATGTTCTATCCTGCTCCGGTCTTCAGATGAAAGATGTTTTAATTTTTCCGATATAATAGCCGAGGCAATCATCCCGACGGATACGGCATTTCCGTGGGAAATCTTATATTCTGACTCTGCCTCGACGGCGTGTCCTATTGTATGCCCGAAATTGAGGATACGGCGCACACCCATATCCCTTTCGTCAATCTCCACAATTCCCTTTTTTATTTTACATGATCGTCCGACAATTGTTTCCAGAAGATCCGGACTCCGCTTCTTGATTCCATCAGTTTCCCTTTCCAGCAGATTAAAAAGTTCTATATCATCAATAATGCCGTACTTTACAATTTCTGACAGACCATTGTTGAATTCTCCGTCCGGAAGGGTATTCAGAAATTGAAGATCTATAAAGACAGATTTGGGCTGGAAAAATGTTCCCAGCAGATTCTTGCCCTCCGGAAGGTCGATCCCTGTTTTACCGCCGATGCTGCTGTCCACCTGAGCAAGCAGGCTCGTGGGTATCTGGATGTAAGGTATTGATCTCATATATATGGAAGCGATAAAACCGGTTATATCACCGGTGACACCACCACCCAGCGCGATTAATGCGGAACTTCTGTCCACGCCAAGGTCGATCAGCTTTTTCACAATGGTAAGAATCGAGTCAATATTTTTCGAGTTTTCTCCCGCGGGGAAATCAATCAGATCAACGTTAACGTTCATATCCCTCAGTACAGCGAGAAAATTTTCCCCGTGAAGGGCGGATACATTGGAGTCAGCAATCACAATATAGCGATGGGCACTATTGTTTTTTGCTATGACAAGTCCGATGCGATCGAGAATATTATGGCCGATGCAAATCTCGTAGGAAAGAGAAGATTGCTTGTCGAGATTTATCTTGATTCTGTTCATGCGGACACCTCCACTTCTTTTCTCAAAAGTTTTTCAAGGTTTCTTATTTCTTCCATAAGCCCATAGAACCTTTCCGGTTTCAGGGACTGTAATCCGTCCGAGACGGCCTTTTCCGGTTCGGGATGGACTTCGATCATAACTCCGTCTGCTCCTACTGCTAAAGATCCTCTTGTCAGTGGCAGGATATATTTCCAGTGGCCGGCGGCATGGCTGGGATCAACAATTACCGGCAGGTGGGAAAGCTCTTTTAAAACAGGTACTGCACTGATGTCGAGGGTGTTACGGGTTGCCGTTTCAAAGGTACGAATACCTCGCTCGCAAAGTATGACATCGTCATTTCCAGACGAGAGAATGTATTCTGCCGACATAAGAAGCTCTTCAATAGTTGTCATCATCCCCCGTTTGAGAAGCACCGGTTTTTTTGCCATTCCCACCTTTTTTAAAAGGGCAAAATTCTGGACGTTTCGAGCGCCTATTTGTAAGATATCGGCGTACTCTTCCACCAGATCCACATCGGATGTATTGAGCACCTCGGTAATAACAGGCATACCTGCCTTTTCTCCGGCTCTTCTCAAGAGCTTCAGACCCTCTTCTTCCATGCCCTGGAAACTGTATGGTGAAGTTCTCGGTTTGAAGGCTCCGCCTCTGATAATATCGGCCCCGCCCTTTTTCGCTATGAAGGCGCACTCCATCATCTGTTCTGCACTTTCAATCGAACAGGGACCTGCTATGACGATGAATTCCGGGCCTCCGATTTCCAGGTTGCCGACCCGGATGACTGTGTTACCTTCTTTCGCCTCCCTGCTGGCTAATTTATAAGGTTTCAGGATAGGCATCGTTTTTTCGACTCCTGAAAGAGATTCGACAAACTTCAGATTTTCTTTGCCACGGTTGTCTCCTACGGCACCAATAATTGTCCGTTCGACTCCGTGGGATGGGTGAGTCGTGTAACCGACAGACTCAATCCAATTAATTACATTTTCGATTTGTGCTTCTGTTGCATTTTTTTTCATTACGATAATCATTTTTAAAATCCTCCATGGTAAAAAAAAAGACCATGATGTACCCGAGATCACACCATGGTCTATAAACAAAAAAAAGCCATGGTGTAGAACCTCTCGGTCTACCCATGGCTTAGTTATTTTATTTACTTACTTTCAGACATTCCTAAGCGATGGGCACACCGATCCGCTAAAATAAAAATAGCTAAACCAGTAATTTAAATTGATAATTCTACCCATCATAAAAATACCCTTCTTGAAAGTGGGATGACTTATAACCACAAATCCGGACTGTTGTCAAGAAGAAAATATTTATTTCAATATATCATTGAAGTTTATTGAAATTGTGATAGAACGCGAATCTGCGGTGAAAGGCTAAAGATAAAAGGATAAAGGTAAAAGGATAAAGGATCAAGGAAAAACCTTCAGTTCTCAGTCCTCATTGCTCGTTGCTCATTGCTCAGTCTCTGCGGCTTTGCCGCTTCAGGATGTAAAATTGGTAGAAGAGAACGCAAAATTGAATCCTTTCGAAAATGTGCCACGAGATAAATGGAATGATTGGCGTTGGCAAATAGAGAACAGGATCAACAAGATTTCCCAGTTGGCCGGAATTCTTAAACTTTCGTCATCAGAAGCAGAAAAGTACGGAGATATTCTGGAAAAGTATCATTTCTCCATTACGCCGTATTACATGTCCTTAATTGACATATCGGATGAAAAAGATCCCATACGTCTTCAATGTTTCCCCGACCTCAGGGAACTGGATTATTTGCCGGGAAGTTTGGATGATCCCCTTGAAGAAGAAAGTTCTATGGTCGTCCCGGATCTTATCCATCGTTATCCGGACCGTTGTCTGGCCATGGTTACCAGTACATGCGCGACATACTGTCGTCATTGCAATCGAAAACGCAGATGGAAGAACCCCAAAGCGGAACATTCCAGGGAAAATCTTCAGAGGATGGTCGATTATGTTTCTCAGACAAAACAGATCCGTGAGGTAATCTTATCCGGTGGTGACCCCCTAATGTTGAACATTGAAACACTGGAATGGTTTCTCCATTCATTGAAGTCCATACCCCATGTCGAAGTCATCCGCATAGGGAGCAGGATTCCCGTTTTCCTTCCCATGAGGATAAATCAGGATCTTTGCGACATGTTGAAAAAGTATCGACCGTTATGGTTCATTACTCAGTTTAACCATCCCAAGGAAATCACCCCGGATGCGGCGAGGGCATGCGAGATGCTTCTCATGGCGGGTATTCCTGTGTTAAGCCAGTCGGTTCTGCTTAAGGGTGTTAATGATTCCTGTGAGGTGATGCGGGATCTCCTCTATGACCTTCAGCGTATTTCGGTCAAGCCGTATTACCTTTTTCAGTGTGAGCCCGTAAAGGGTGCAGATCATTTTCGTGTCGACATATGGAAGGGTATGGAAATTATGGAAAAGCTAAGGAGGAATATTTCCGGACTTTGTATGCCGAGATATGTTTTCGATCTTCCGGGCGGCAGGGGAAAGATGCCGCTTCAACCGTTTTCTTTTTAAACTTTTTTTGACATAAAGGGGCAAATAGTTTAAAAGAAAAGCGATTTTGGCGAGCTTAGTCCCATAGAGTCTTTATGAAATATTAAAACTTGAATACCCCGTTTTGTAAACGGGGATGAAAAGTT
>CAZGAK010000078.1:0-8937 GCA_964523565.1 uncultured Syntrophaceae bacterium
CGGCATTATAATGGAAAGTAACTTTTACAAAGCATGTTTAAGGCCGATGGGGGCATCGGCCCCTACATATAGTAGAGCCTGTTCCCCGAACAGGCCGATGCTGTGTATCTGGATAGTATCCATAAAAATCAACAAGTTATATCAAATTCGGCCAAACGAGTTACTTGAAAGTCGAAATTGGGATGGCGGCATACCTACGGTACGTCGCAGAGCTTGCCCCCGTGAAAACGGGGGAGGAATGCAGCGCAACGCAGAAGTTAGACTTCTGACGAAGACATCAAATTTGATAAACCCTCTCACCGGGAAGTACGGTGATACCATTCTCCAGAAGAACATCTATTGCCTCATCGGTACGATCAAGCCTGAATATAATCAGTGCATTTTCGCCGCTTCTTTCGACAAAAGCATAAGTATATTCAACATTTATACCTTTCTTTAACAGGATCTCTAAAATGCCGTGCAGGCCGCCCGGACGATCCGGAACCTCAACGGCTACGACAGGTGTGCGCCTAACCGTAAACCCGTTTGACTGGAGAGCCTTTTCCGCTGTATCGGTATCATTTACGATAAGACGCAAGATTCCGAAGTCCGAAGTATCGGCAAGGGATAACGCCCTGATATTTATATCGGCATCTTTTAACACCCTGGTTACATGTTCAAGCCCCCCCGGCTTATTCTCCAGAAAAACAGATATCTGTTCTACCTTCATAGGTTATTCTCCTTTTGGGTTTAAATCTTCCTTTTATCAATAACACGCTGTGCTTTGCCTTCAAAACGCTGCAAACTTTTAGGTTCCACCAGTTTTACTGCTGCTGAAACACCCAGATAGTCCTTTACGTCTTTTGAAATTCGCCTTTCAAGTTTCTGAAGGGTCCTTACCTCATCCGAGAAAGATGTTTCACTCACCTCCACACGTATTTCAAGGGTATCCAGCTTTCCGTCTCGATCAACTATGAGTTCGTAATGAGGTTCAAGCCCTTCTATGCCTAAAAGTATGTTTTCTATCTGGGATGGAAATACATTGACGCCCCTTATGATCAGCATGTCATCACTGCGACCGGATATGCGGGCCATTCTCGCAAGGGTCCTGCCACATCTGCACGGTTCTTTCATCAGTCTGGACATATCCCCGGTGCGGTAACGTATCAAGGGGAAGGCTTCCTTTGTGAGGGCAGTAAAGACCAGTTCCCCCTCTTCACCATTGGGTACGGTTTCGCCTGTTTCAGGATTGATCGTTTCGACGATAAAGTGATCTTCGAAGACATGCAGTCCGTTGCGACCTTCCACACACTCCATTGATACACCGGGGCCCATGACTTCAGAAAGCCCGTAAATGTTGAGCGCTTTAATGCCCAGTCTGTCTTCTATTTCATCTCGCATTCCTTCGCTCCACGGTTCTGCACCGAGAATCCCTACACGTAATTTCAGGGATTTCATATCAATCCCCATTTCCTCTCCCTGTTCCGCGAGATAAAGGACATACGAGGGTGTACAGCATATGGCCGTCGGACCGAAGTCCTGTAAGATCATGAGTTGCCTCTTCGTATTTCCCCCTGACATGGGAATAACGCTTGCTCCGAGCATTTCCGCGCCATAATGTGCGCCCAACCCACCAGTGAAGAGACCGTATCCATAGGCATTGTGAATGATATCATTTTTTGTTAAACCTGCGGCGACAAAGGATCTGGCCATAAGCCTTGACCATGTTTCGATATCTCTTCGCGTGTACCCTACCACAGTAGCTTTTCCTGTTGTACCTGATGATGCATGGAGCCTCACAATATTGCTCATGGGAACCGAAAACAGACCGAACGGATAATTATCTCTTAGATCCTGCTTGGTAGTAAATGGGAGTTTTTTAATGTCGTCCAGTCTTTTTATATCGTCGGGGTAAACACCAGCCTCGTCAAAGGCTCTCTTATAAAAACCAACAGTATGGTAAACACGTTCTGCTACCTGTTGAAGTCTCTTTAACTGAAGCGCCTCCAATGCTTCTCGGGGCAGGGTTTCAAATTCCTCGTTAAAAATCATACTACAGTCTCCTTATTATTGATTTTTCTACCTGTTTTATGCATATTTGTTATTGCAAATCTCGAAGAAGTATTTAATCACATAATCCTTAATTGCGATAGTAAAATTATTTCTCCATTGGAAAAATACGAAATTTTGAAGATGCACTTAACATATTGGTTTCTCAATGGCAACCAAGAAGCTGCATAACACAGAGTAGCGTCGTTTAGAAGGCAAATCCCCGGAAAAGCAAATCAGAATCCACTCTGACATTGCCGTGACTGGTGAGAATGAAGACTGTGTCTTATAGAATGAGACCTTTGAAAAATGTTCAATTTCGTTCAAGTTCAAGGAAGGCGAAAATTTTAACCGCAGGAATACATTGAGTATTTTGAGGATTGAAATTTGAGCCTGACGCCGAAATTGGGCGAAAGGTGGGCGTTTTGCAAAGGTCTCAGAATATTTTCGTATTAAAAAGTTTGTCCTTGTTCATTTCCCGGTTAAAATGATATAAATTATCAACTTGATAGGGAGGTCAACGTTTGAGAAAGCGAATTATCATAGTAACCTTTTTAGTTCTTTTTATAGGTGTCGGTTCCCTCGTTTATTTCGGACAGCGGAAAGTACATACTGAAGAATTGTATTATTCGGGTACCATTGAGGCAACCCAATCAGAACTCTCTTTCCAGGTAAATGGAAGGGTTGTTAGTGTCCTCGTAGACGAGGGGCAATCTGTGGGAAAAGATCAACTTCTGGCAGAACTGGACAAATCGCAATACGTCGCCCGGTGCGAAGAGGCTAAGGCATACCTGAATCAGGCCGAAAAGAATTTACAACGAGTGGAAACTCTTTGGGAAGTCTACAAAAAGACTCTCCCTGCCGAAGTTGAAAGGGCAAGGGCAGGGGTTTCAAGCGCGAGGGCTGTCCTGAACGAAGCACACAGAAATAAAGAAAGATATGATAATCTCTATAAAAATAACGTCGTTTCACGAAGGGAATGGGAAAATGTAACCCTTCACAATGATACGGCAAGGGCAAAATTATCCGAAGCGGAAGCAATATTAAACCAGGCCCTCAGTAACTTAAAAAAGATTGAAGTCGCCAAAAAAGAAATTGAAGTTGCTAAAGCACAATATCTGGCGGCCAAAGCAGCCCTTGATTCTACCGAAATTCAGCTTGGATATACGCAATTGAGATCTCCTTTCAGCGGCATACTGACAAGTCGCAATATAGAACCGGGCGAAGTGATCACACCCGGGCGTGAAGTGCTCTCTCTTTCAGACCTTTCTGTAGTTGAACTAAAAATATTCGTTGATGAAACCGAGATAGGCAAGGTGAAACCGGGCCAGTGCGTCAAAGTGAAAATTGATACCTTTCCCGATAAGGTTTATACGGGAACAGTTTCTTTTATTTCTCCTGAAGGAGAATTTACACCGAAGATTATCCAGACCCACAAGGAAAGGGTGAAGCTTGTTTACCTCGTAAAAATTTCTATTCCCAATCCCGACGTGGAATTGAAACCGGGAATGCCTGCCGATGCCTGGTTACAGGAATGAGAATGCCCGACCACCGATACCTGAATTCTGTAGACTGTTTCATTCAAATAGATGACGTCTCCATGAATTTTGGAGAGGTTACTGCTGTCGATCATGTATCCCTGAATGTGGCAAAGGGTACCATATTCGGATTTGTCGGATCTGATGGTGCGGGAAAATCCACGCTCCTTCGGATGGTGGCCACCATGATCAGACCTGCATCCGGGAAAATCATGATTGACGGTCTCGACGTGGTAACCTCCAGGTCACGGGTTAAAACGATGATCGGCTATATGCCCCAGCGATTCGGACTCTATCAGGATCTTACCGTTGAGGAAAATATCGATTTTTTCATGAACATCTTCGGTATTTTCGGTGCTGAAAGAAAAAAAAGGAGAGAGCGTTTTCTCCAATTCTCCACCCTTCTTCCCTTTATTGACCGGCTTGCGGGCAACCTCTCCGGAGGGATGAAACAGAAACTCGGTCTGGCCTGCGTCCTGGTTCATCAGCCTCAGATACTTATTCTGGATGAACCGACCAATGGGGTGGATCCTGTATCACGCCAGGAATTCTGGGATATTCTTTTTCAGATGAAGGAGCAGGGTATGACCATTCTAATCTCTACAGCCTACCTGGATGAAGGGGAAAAGTGTGATCATTTAGCTCTGATGCACAAATCCCGGCTTCTTGATTCCGGTACCCCTGAAGTAATTCAGTCACATTTTCCAAATCTGGAAGAGGCCATGATTCACCGCATACAGGAGGAGGACAAGGAATTGATCCATGACAACTTCAAGATCTGATGCAATCCTTGTAAAGGACCTGGAAAAAAAGTTCGGAGAATTTGTTGCTGTTGACAGGATCTCTTTTTCTGTAAAAAAGGGAGAGGTTTTCGGTTTTTTGGGTCCCAACGGTTCCGGCAAGTCTACTACTATCCGTATGCTCTGCGGAATTCTTACCCCTACTTCCGGTCAGGGCATTGTTGCAGGACATGATATTTACACGGAACCCGAAAAGATCAAACAGTCCATAGGTTACATGTCCCAGAAGTTTTCCCTTTATGAAGACCTAACACCCCTCGAAAACATTCGCTTTTATCTGGGAGTATATAATATTCCCCTGGATCAGTGGGAAGAACGGATGCAGTGGACTATTGATACCGCTCGGCTTTCTGATGTACGTAACCGCCTCACCCGGGATCTGCCACCCGGCTGGCGCCAGCGTCTTGCATTAGGTTGTGCGCTGCTGCATAAACCCGACATTTTATTTCTCGACGAACCCACCTCGGGCGTTGATCCCCTTACACGCCGTCATTTCTGGGACTTCATAGGCATCCTTGCCGGGGAAGGTGTAACGGTTTTTGTGACGACCCACTATATGGACGAGGCCAATAACTGCGAGCGGATCGTCATGATCAATGAGGGAAAAATCGTAGCCGCCGGAAGCCCATTGGAAATTATTGGTGAAACTATTACGGATCGACCGGAGGCGGATCTGAATGATGCTTTCATCAAATTAATGTCACGGAGCAGCAATTGAATCCCATAAAGATCCAGGCCATTGCCCGCAAAGAATTTTTCCATCTGATCAGGGATTTCAGGAGCCTGTATCTGGCCTTTGCGATTCCGCTTTTATTGATTCTTCTTTTCGGATATGCGCTAAGCCTTGATGTGGACAATATCAAGACCGTAGTAGTGGACCACGATCGAACATCGCTGAGTCGCGATTTCATTCGCAAGCTTGATGCTTCCTCCTATTTTAATGTCATCCGCCATCTTCCAAATACCCGGGAAGTGACAAGATACCTGGACCACAGCTGGACGACCATGGCAATCGTTATTCCACCTGACTGGACAGAAAATATCAGGGCGGATCGTGAAGCTCCTATACAACTCCTCTTCGACGGCAGCGATCCCAATTTTGCCAGTATGTCGGTCGGATACATGACAAGATTTGTCGGTGAATATAATAACCGCCTTCTTTATGATTTTCTCAATCGTAAAGGGATGGAAAAAATAAACCCGCCGGTTGAGGGACAGATACGAGTCTGGTTCAATGAAGACCTTGAAAGCAGAAAATTTATCATTCCCGGTATTATTGCAATCATTATCATGATCGTTGGAGCCATGCTGACCTCGCTTGTAATTGCCAGAGAATATGAAAACGGCACTATGGAAACGGTGCTCTCTCTTCCTGTGGGAGCCGGGGAATTTTTGACAGGTAAGGCAATTCCCTATTTTTTCATAGGGATGACAGATGTTCTGATAGCTGTTCTCATGGGTCAGGTGCTCTTCGGGGTTGTCATGAAATCCAGTTTCTGGTTGCTTGTTCTTGCTTCCTCCATATATCTTGCCGTTGCGCTGAGCCTTGGACTGCTGATTTCCATTTTTACGAAATCTCAACTGGTAGCCAACCAGCTTGCCGTGCTTATCACCTATTTGCCATCCATTCTTCTTTCAGATTTTGTTTTTCCCATTGTAAACATGCCTAAGATCCTTCAGATAGTTACCTACACCGTTCCGGCAAGATATTTTATAGATATTTTAAACGGTCTGTATTTACGAGGTCTCGGGCTGGAAATTTTATGGCCGAGCTACCTCGTACTGATCGCCATGTTTCTGATCCTTGCGATCGTGAATTTTGCCATTTTAAAAAGGGAGGGGATGTAAGGGATGAGCTGGCTTCGCATTCGGGAATTTGTCCGCAAGGAATTTATCCAGCTTTTCAGGGATAAGAAAAACAGGCCGATTTTGATAATTGCGCCGCTCGTCCAGTTGCTTGTCTTCGGTTACGTCGTGACCACGGACATACGGAATATCACCGTCGGATTTCTGGACCAGTCGCACACAAAGGAAAGCCGCATGTTGATTGATGCCTTTAACGCCAATAAAACCTTTAATATTATTTACTATACCGATAAGCCAAAGGACCTGGAACAAAAACTGCTGAAAAGAAAAATCGATCTGGCTATCAAGGTAGGCCCCGATTTCAGCGAACGGATCAGAAAGAGAGAAACGGCAAACATCCAGATCCTGACTGACGGAAGCATGAGCAATATGGCGGCTGTCAGGATAGCCTATACCTCGTTAGTTCTGGACGGCTTGAATCAGAAATTCATCAAAGAGCTTTATCCATTCAAGATGGAGTACGGAAAAGTAGATGCCAGGATAAGGACGTGGTACAATCCAAATCTTTACAGTCAGAATTTTTTTGTGCCGGGTATCGTTGCCTTCCTGGTTATGATTCTTACCCTGCTGTTTACCTCCATGGCCATTATCAAGGAAAAAGAGGCGGGCACCATGGAACAGCTGATCGTTACCCCTATAAAACCTTATGAATTGATCCTGGGAAAAACCATTCCATATATAATTATTGCCCTCGCTCAAATGGTTGCAGTCACCATATTTGCTGTTTTCTGGTTTCACATCCCCCTGGTGGGAAGCATTCCCCTCCTCTTTTTTGCTACCTGCATTTTCCTTTTAAGTACCTTGGGAATAGGGCTTTTCATATCAACAATTTCATCGACCCAGCAGCAGGCGATGATGACTACCTTCTTTTTCCTTCTCCCTGCATTCATGCTGAGCGGTTTCGTTTTCCCCATCGCCAACATGCCCCAGGTCGTGCAATGGTTAACCTATTTAAATCCCCTCATGTACTTCCTGATCATAATAAGGGGAATTTTTTTAAAAGGAGTGGGCATTGAAGTACTCTGGCCTCAATTCATATCTTTAATGATTCTCGGTCTGATTGTTTTTGCCGGCGCCGTAAGGCGCTTCAGGAAGCGGCTGGATTAGTAGAGGGGGCAAAACCGTCCTCCAGCGCCGAATCGAGACCACGGACCGGATTTATTCCATTTCCCAGTTCTGTTGTTTCTTCCTGAAAGCGATAAGCACCGTCAAACACGGTGCATCCAAGCTTTGCAAATACAAGTCAACGCTTAAGCTGGTCGGTCCAGGTCAATGAATGCGGGATGAAAGGTGCAGAGCTGAACCGTTTATTTTTCCGCTTAAGGAAAAAGTGCATTCCTTCCTGAAAGAGTGATTTTTCTCGATCGGCTGCCCATAACACATTACAAATGGTAATCTTCGATAGTTCATATATAGCAGATCTATGAACTTTGAAATTTAATGACGCGTTTGCGATATGCAAATCATAAATTTAAAATCGTAACAGAATATAGTGGTAATTATGCTTAACGGCGCTAATCAGCCGCGCGGCTTTTTGCGTCGGTTGAATTAGCCTTGTTATGTGCGGTTATTTATGATTTCTTTGCAACAATAGCAATTTCTGTTGATTCAGAGGTGAAGGCTTTACCTGCAACGTCTGAGTATAATTCTTCTACCTTAAAACCGTTTTCTTCAAACTCATTTCTTATTGAATCTTTGCTGTAACACTGCAGCCAATTGTATACTACACGCTTTCGTGATTCTTCAATTATTGTGTACTTATCAAGTATTACTTTTTCTTTCTCGTATTTGAATGTGTTAAGAAAACAATAATAATTCTCTTGAGACCAAAACCCATTTAATTGATTCAGCTCGTAGGTTGCCGATTCTTCTTTTTGGTTAAAAGTGTTTAAAGAATACACATCAAGCAGCACAGATCCGCCTGGTTTCAACAGTGAATTGAATTTTGAGAGCATTTTTTTTCTTTGCTCTGGATTTAACACACAGAAATCACACATAATCATTGTGATAAGGTCAAATCTGTTTGCTGTTTCAAATTCCAAATAGTTTGTTAGAATATAATTTGTTTTTAAACCTTTATCAGCAGCTATTTGTTTTGCATACTTTAGGGAATTTTCTGAGAAATCAATACCGGTAACCATTGCACCCTGTTCTGCCAGCATAGTTGTGTATAGCCCTGGACCACAGCCAAAATCAGCAATTTCAGTGTTTTTATCCACTTCAAAATGAGAGACAATCCACTCCACAGAACGCTCAATAAAGCTCTTGTTTCGAGATGAAGCATCAATTGATTCATTTAAATGATATTCAAGCATTTGTTTTGATGTATGCTCATCTGTCCACAGTTCATCTGCTGTATAAAATTGAAAAGGTGTAGGGCGTGAATTTATTTCTTTTAGTTCTTTAAACAAAATTACTCCTTTATTGATTTTGACACATAATCGCTGCGAATCACCTGCAAGCCCGGGAATGAGCCCGAAGGGATCATGGACGGGCACTGGCAGGTGAATCCGCTGGTTGTGAGGCGCTTAGCGCCGAGCAAGCGGCGGATGAAATCCGCAGCGATTGTCGAGGACGCGCAGCGTCCTCGACAACGGTAAGTTCAGCGGTTTCAAAATCGCGCAGCGTTTTTGAAATCCATCTGAAACGCTTGGTTGTGTGCCGGGCACGGCACACGTCTTAAGGGTGAGCCTATACTTTCCGAT
>CAZGAK010000079.1:0-8711 GCA_964523565.1 uncultured Syntrophaceae bacterium
TGTTTTCCACGTTTCCGCCGATATAATCTGAAATAAAATCGACGAATTTGCTTTTTCCCCCTGATTCAAGGTGCGTCATGATTTCCGAGTAATCCAGGAGCTTTTTGTTCTCGTTACGGACGACCTGAAATCCTATGCGGCATTTAATATCCGGATAAATTTCTTTTGGGGCCTTAATCGGCCTGAAATGAGGCTCCAGCACAAAAGGCTCATTCCAGCCGTACTGAGCCTGCAAAAAAACCTCTATCCCGCCAAGATTGGAAGCGGCGTTATTGAGGGTTGAAGATCTCGGGGTGGTAAGAACTGCCGGGAATTTGAAATAATTAACCGCCGGTGTATTGATCAGCAAAAGATCCCGGTCAAAGGAAACCACAACCTCCTTATTGCCGGGGGCCAGAGTGACTTCCACGAAATATATGGGGTACCCTTCACCGGTGTTTTTATCGTCCCGTTTGCGCAGTTCGTGAAAGAATAAATAGATTGTCCCGACGGTGTTGTACCTGGCGTATTTTTGAATACTGGTAAACAGATCATATAAGACTATGTCATCGATAGCTTTCTTAAAATACCTTTTTACGTTTTCGAAATATTCTTCCACGGTTCGGTTATCGCCGGCGATAGCCTGAAGCGCGTCAAAATGCTTTTTCAGGTAATTGGCAGAGTTGAAGGTTGAAGCCGGAACATGCTCGATTCCCAGCTCTTCCTTAAGGCGGCTTATCTTCCTTTCCTGCAATTCTACAAGGGTGAGCTCAATCTGTTTTCTAAGGGCAAGGTTATATTTGCGGCAGCCGTCTATAAATGCCTGTTTATTCTGCCTGTCGAGTTCTTCTTCAGAGAGAATTGCGTTGTCAGCCGGGGGAATGCCTTTTCCCGTATCGGCAGGGAGCTTGTCCTGCTCAGCTATTTTTTGATGTTCTCGTTCAATGCACGTCTCAAGATATTCCGCGCCAAACTTGTTCGAAAGGGCCTTATCAATCTCCGGAAGAATTTCACCTCCGGAAAGCGTGAGAACATGCTCATTGTTTTTCACACTGAGCGGTGTTCTGTCGCCAGTCTTTATTTTTTCTAAAAGTGTATCCTGGAAGTCCTGGAATATTCCTAAATCGAGGGTCAGCTCATTGTTTGTCCACCGGTAATTTATAAGGGTTCTGAAATTAAACCTTGTTTCTGTAAATGCGGCGAAGTAATTGAGGATGTTGGTGGAAAGTTTGTTTGCTTTTTTTAGGTTGTTTATTGGCATCATTAACCCTTGCTTAAATCATTGGAGGTTGCCCCTGCCTTTTCGATGTAATTTATAACCCTTGACTCAAGGATTTGCAATTTTTTAATTATGATGGTTTTGCGGAAAGTTATGATCTGTTATTTCTTCATTGAAGAGCTTATATTCTGCATATCCGGCATCCAGCGTATTTTCCTGGATTCCGGCTTTCGCCGGAATGACGGCTTTGGGGTATTTAATTGCCGGAGTAGTATCACCTGCACTACGCAGGTTTTGCCTCCAGCCGTTTCCGCGCCAATTCAAGCGCTTTGTGAAGTTTTTGCTCCAGCAGTTGGCGTTTCGGCAGTTCGGCGTTAACCGTAACGGCGACAGTATGTCGGGCAGTTTCAATGAGCGAACGGATATCACCGATAAGATCGCCGGAAATGGACGTGGTGTATTTTTTTGAATCTGTTTTTCCTTTAGCCTCATTTAATCGCCTTTCCACGGATTGTTGATAGGAAGATTGGTTGCCTTAAAGTCGATTATATTTCTCGTCACTAATACCAAATTATGCGTATAAGCAATTGCTGCTATAAGGCTATCCATTGAAGACATAGGCATGCCTGACTTTTCAGCTTTGCCTTGCATTACCCCCCAATTCTCGGCTACTGTAAGATCAATTGTATAAATACGATCTTGATAATCTTCCAATAAGCTGTTGAGCCACTCCGTCAATCTATCTTTCCGTTTTGAATCCGGCAGTTTTATAAGCCCTTTACGAATTTCACCAATAGTAATAACGCTTAAAAACAATCTTTCTGATGGAATATCATTCAGCCAATCTAAAACCATCGGATTTGGAGAGGGTTTCACGAGTTCAGATATAACACAGGTATCTAATAGATATTTCAAAAGTCAATACTCCTTGGAAAATCTTTCTGTCTTTCAAGCTCAAAGTCGTTATCCATTTTCGGACATCCAAGTAAGAAATCTTTAAAGGAAGGCTTGGTTGAAAGCAGTTTTTCGTAATCATTTACGGAAATCACGACAACTGCTTCTGTCCCTCGACGTGTTACATGCTGAGGCCCTGTCGTTAAAGCATCTTCAACAACTTTACTAAATTTGGCCTTTGCGTCTTGCAATTTCCAGGTTGCTTTCATCTTTTCCCCCTTAGCGAATATACTAGTCAGACTAGTCAAATTATTTAAGTTTGTCAACCAAAAATTAAGGTGAAAATGAGAACGAGCTCACATTAAGAAAAAAGGCAATAATATGTATGCTGTTACCCGATTCAGTAGAGGATGTTAGAGATGAGTTTGTTTGCGCTTTTTACGTATTCGACAATCCTGTCCTTTTATTATGCGGTAATAAATTTTTCTCCAACCTGCTTTACTTTCCCGTTTTTTACCATCCTTTGCAGGTGCTTTTTGGTCATGAGATAGTTCCACATGTAAACCCATTCATCCACATGAAATTTTTTGCCGTAAATAATGCCCATATCGGCAAGCTCTTCGATTGTTTGCGGTTTATTTAATTTCGAAAGAATAACGGATTCTCTTTCATCGAACTTGTTTACAAATGTTTTTAGTCCTTCTTTAAAATTTTCTCTCCTTAAAATTCCGTTTTCATGTCCCGTTATGAAAAACTCCGCGTCAAGATTTTCAATCTCTCTGCAGGAGTTTATAAACAGGTCGATATCTCCGTCTGTTCCTCCGTACCAGGGACCGAATGTTGTCAGATCTATATCGGCGGCGTAAACTATCCCATAGTCCGGGAAATACATGCAGCAAAAACCCTTTGAGTGTCCGGGGGCCCCTATGACATGCATCTTTGTTTTACCGAAATCAAGGATATCGCCCCATGAATATTCCTCATCAACCCGGGCGGAAGAAAGCCACCATTTG
Organism: uncultured Syntrophaceae bacterium; assembly: GCA_964523565.1. Taxonomy (GTDB): domain Bacteria; phylum Desulfobacterota; class Syntrophia; order Syntrophales; family UBA6807; genus CAZGAK01. The sequence continues at coordinate 3,106 of CAZGAK010000079.1, forward strand.
TGATTGTTCTGCGGTGAGTAAGGACTCTGCCTGGAATCCGGATTTGAAATCCTTTCTAACCATCCGTCCACCCACTTTTCGCCGTAGACCTCGACCATGCCAAGAAGGGAACCTATCTTTCTCCTGTCACGGTAACAGTCAGCTTCCCTGTCATTGATCAAAATTTTCGAATCATCGAACAGGTAATTGTAGGCCATATGATCAAAATGGTAGTGTGTGTTGATTACCATATCGATTTTTTCTCTCTGTTTCAGCTCACTCAGTGTTTTCAGTCCTGCCCCCGTGTCTATGACCACTTTCACATCATCATCAATGAAGAGAGTGTTACTGAATGGAAATCTGCTTCCATTTTCACCGGGAATTACTTTTAGGGGACCGAAATCGGTTTTTGAAAAGCCTGTCATGATGTTTTCTCCATCAATATTGTCATTATTCTATAAAATGTCGCCTACTACCCTTTCGAGGTGACTTAAGGTGTTGCATTCCCTTACAAGATCGCAAAGAGGCCCGTATCGTTTCATGTCAGAGTCTCCCGATCCCCAGAATGAAGGAGTTTCCGGATTAAGCCAGATCAATCTTTTGGCCTTTTCCTGAATGAGCCTTAGAATTTCCGGTTCAGGTTCAAAATAATTGTTTCGACCATCTCCAAGGATGATAACGGTTGTCTTTTTGGTGACAGTGTCGATCCAGTTTCCCTTGAAATCACGAAGTGCCTGCCCGTAGTTTGTTTTACTCAGCCCGATGTCAAGACCGGTGCCGCTCTGCAGCCTTTCGACGGCCTCATCTACCGGGTGGCTGTCAAAGATGGTGCTGACCTCTATTAGGTTATTGCAAAAGATGAAGCTTCTTATCTTTATGATAGTTTCGTTCAGGCTGTAAAGGAAAAGGAGGAAAAACCGGACGACCTGACTTACGGAGCGACTTACATCACAGATTACGACAACGTTGGGGCGGTCGATTTTCCTTCTTTTCCACATAATATCGAAAAGGGGTCCCCCATAGGTTATGTTTTTCCTGAGGGTTTTTTTAAAGTCTAACTGTCCGCGTCTGAAACTCCTCTTTCTCCGCGAATGAACATCGTTAAGACGCTTTACCATTTTTTTAATAATGGTATGCATCTGATGAAAATCTCTCTCTTCTATGTTGGAAAGCTTGATGTTTTTCAGATATCCTTCATTGATATTATTCCGGGCTTCCCTTGTATAGAGGTCATAATGTCGACCAACAAAATTTCTTACATGTTCAGTAAGCTGTTCCCTGATATCTCTTAATGCCTGGGCCTGTTGCTGTGAGGATAGCCCCCCCGCCTGAGAAAGTTCTTTTATGTCCCGATCCAGTCCATCCATTCCCATATAATTCAATATCTTCCAGGTCAATGGATTCTTCTGGATAAAGTATTTCATATTAGCGATTCCGGCAGCCTGGCTGCCATCCATCATGGAGGTCATAATATCCGCCTGGTTTCCCGAAATGAGCATCATCGTAAGAGGAGACATATCCGATTGAACATCTTCCCCGGAGTTGAAGGCGTGATCCAGGTCGTGATCCGGGAAATCGTCGAAGGAGAAAAAAGTATCAAAACAGGCGCCGAAAATTTCTTTTTCATGGGGGGTTTTTGCAAGAGTGGCCCCAAGAGATATCTTTAAGGCTTTCCTGTCCCGATAGCCCATAATATCAAGGGCACGTGCCGCGTCAATACTTTCGGATATGGATACGCGTACCCCCGCGTTTCTGAGGGCTACGATAAAATTTTCAAGGGCGTGTTCCATTTCTTCAGCTGCGTGTCTCTTTCATGGCATGTTGAGTCAATTCATGAAGCCGTTCACTTACCACGTCTATATCTGTTTCAAATTTCAAGAATACGTTGAGGGTTTTCCTTACAATTTCCGAGTTCAGGCTGTCCGCGTGGAGAAGAAGCAAAACCCTGGCCCAGTCAATCGTCTCGCTGATTGAGGGGACTTTTTTAACGTCCGTCTTTCTTACCTGCTGTATGAAAGCAACGAGCTGTACACGGAGCTTTTCGGAAATATCGGGAACCTTGATCCTGATGACTTCACGTTCAAGCTTCGGGTCAGGGAAGGGGATATAAAGATGCAGGCAGCGACGCTTCAGGGCATCGCTCAACTCTCTCGTGTTATTGCTTGTCAGAAACACGAATGGCGTGGATTTTGCTTTAATCGTTCCGATTTCCGGAATGGAAACCTGAAAATCTGAAAGGATCTCCAGTAAAAAAGCCTCGAACTCGTCATCCGATTTATCGATTTCATCCACAAGAAGAACTGATCCGCTTTCTTGTTCAAGGCTTTTCAGGAGAGGCCTTGGTTCGAGAAATTGTTTTGAAAAGAAGATATCGTCATACCGGTGGAGGGCATCAATAGACTCCACAAGATTATTTTTCTCTTTTACAATGTCATTCAGCTTATCCTTCAATATCTGTGTGTAGAGGAGTTGTTTCCCGTACTTCCATTCATAAAGAGCCTTTGATTCGTCGAGTCCTTCGTAACACTGGAGACGGATCAGGGGCAGGTCAAGGAATGCCGCAGTTTTATTGGCAAGATCAGTCTTACCGACACCGGCGGGTCCTTCCACAAGTATCGGTTTACCGAGTTTAAAGGCAAGGTACAGAGTCGTGGCAATGTGGGTGCTGCAGATATATTCTACCTCCTTAAATGCCTGCTGAATATTTTTTACGGAATCTATTTTTTCATCGGTGATTAAATTCATTACTTCATCCTTTTTTTAATAATTTTTCTCCCAGCTTTTTCTGCTTTATGACTGCCACGTATCTTGCGATATCGATGGTGTGGGTCAGATCATTTGTTATAAGAGCCAGATCAGAAGTTTCCTCTATTCCAGCTCCGGACATGGTGGTCTTTAAAAACGATTGAAACTGCCCTGACAGATTTCGGAAGTAAAGTAATAGCGATAGAAATTCGGGATGGTAGATACCGCTGTCGAGCATATTCGCTGCTTCACAGGCCATGATCCTTAACGTATCGATCATTGATCGAAGTTCACCCAAATCCTTTTTTAATTCATCGGAAGGCTTGACTTTCTGTTCTTGAATAAGGCTGATGAGGATTTCTGCTTGTCTCTCCATGCCCCCGACTATGGGCCCCATGAGGCACACCTCTTCAATTTCCCTGAAGGGCTTTGCCATTTTTCCATAGGCTGAACCTTCATCTCCAAGGATGTTTGATACGGGAACGGAACAATCCTCGATTTTTATTTCACAATGGGGCGACGGTCTTAGAAAATTGAGTTTGATTTCCTTGGTTATGGATAAACCTTCGGTCTCTTTTGGTACTATAAATGCCGTAAACTGTTTTCGGCCGGCATCGACTCCGGTTATGGCAAAAATAATAAAAAGGTTTGCTATGGAGCCATTTGTCAGAAAGGATTTTACCCCGTTCAAAACATAGAGCCCATTCCGGGGATATCCGGATGTTTTTAAATGTTTAGGATGAGCTCCGGCCTCCGGTTCAGAGATGGCGATAGATGCCGTAATTTTGCCGCTCGCTAGGTCGGGCAGGTATTTTTCATGTTGGGTTTCATTGCCAAACCCACCGATAAAGTAGCGAGATACAACCTGATGGATAAGCCATGAAAGGGCAAATCCCAGGTTGTGTCCATGCCTGACAATTGCCTCGCCGGCCATGGATATGGAAAGATAGTTTCCTCCGAGGCCGCCATATTTTTCAGAAATGCCAAGACCCAGAAGTTTTTTCCCGGCCATCCTCTGCCAGATATCGTTGGGGAATCCTTCCATGGTGTGAAGGTCAGTTCGAGGCGCGATGGTTTCCCGTGCAAAATCGGCCAGTCTTTCCTGGAGAATAATCAGTTTTTCGGTCTTTGCTGTTGCCATAATGCCCGCCTTTCAGAGTCTTTATTCACAACAACTGCGTTTTTGGCGCAGATGTTGGTATCAGCTTATGCAAAGAATTTTGGCCTGCCTGTGCGTCGTACCCGCACGCAGACAGGTTGCACCTTTGCTGCCCTGGAAACGTAGGGCAGGGCTTTAGCCCTGCATAAAGCCCAATGCAAGGCCAAAGCCTTGCCCTACATGCAAGAGGTCAACACCTCTTTGGTTGCGGCTTGGCCCCTCAAAGTAACGTGAAACCCGTCCTTAACGGCGGAGCTTCACTACAGGATGCCCAATTCTTTGCCCAGTTCAGTGAAAGACTTCGGGAATTCAGGCTGGTAGTTGAGAAACTCCGGCACCGGATACTGGGCGCCAACCTTGCTTCCCGCTTCTTTTAACCCCTGGATAAGATCGGTGAGGGAACTGCCCGGTATGGAAAAGACCATTTCATCGTCCTGGGTTATGGAAAATACGCGGTCTCCCATCCCCGGAACGGCCACGCGGGGGACCTGATCTTTAAGAGGAACAAGGAGATACTCGCTGCACGCCACCTTTCCTCCAAAACTGCCCTGTACTTGTTCACCCTTCAGGTAGCTCCATGCCTGAACAAAGCGCATGATCTGGGCGGGATTGCCATAGAAAACCAGCGTATCCGCTTCGAAGGTTGCCCTGTGCAGGGGGGCCAGAAGGATGGCCTCATATTCTCCATTCTCAAGGCGCTTTATTGATGTCGCCTCTTTCAGACCAGCTTCCTCAGTTTGCGAATAACCTCCCTCGCAATAAAGCCTTGTCAGTGCGGATGCCGGATCTTCCGCGTCACTGAAACCGAAGGTAATGGCCGCGGGTACACAGATAATGTCTTCCCTTGTAAGTCCGATAGTCCAGCCGTAAAGCCTGGCCATGGTTACGGCCTGGCATATGGCCACTCTTTTACCCATGACCTGTGAAGGGCGGCGTGTCTTTTCCGGAAAATCTTTACTGTCCTTCAAAAATTTAACAGCCACGGGAAAAGTTTTCATCCTCAGGTTGTTCCTGATGAACTCAGCCGCTTCCTTGAAATTCTGTTCTCCCATAATCGTTTCCTCCCTTTTTAATCCACAGATTTAGCAGATTACACCGATTACTCTAATTACTTAAAGGACGATGTGAAATCTGCAGGGTTTAATTCACCGCAACTTGCCGCGAGGCAGTTCATTGATCTAACCAAATTTTTCAAAAAAACTTCCAAGCACCTTCTTGAAGGCTTCCACTTCCTCACTGGAAAAACCCGATTTTACCTCTTCGTTCACCCTTTTGAAGACACCGATTGATTTATTGACTTCGGCGACTCCCTGTGGCGTTATGAATATCTGGGAGACTCGCCGATCGTCAGGATTTGAATTACGCTTTGCAAAACCGGCTTTTTCGAGACGGTCGATAAGACCTGTGATTGTAGAGTTATCGATCGACAGGAGTTGGCTCAGTTCGGTCATGGTACGGCCATTATTCTGCTTTAATAAGGCCAGGATTCCTCCCTGTGGTGTGGTGATTCGTATCCCTTCTTTGGTAAGTTCATTTTTGAGATAGTTTCGCAATTTCTGCTGGGCCGTGAAAACTAAAAAGATCAACCTGTCGTCTGTAGCCATAGGAATATTTCCTTTAAAATATTTTATGCGCCTATATTTGGCATACCAAATAATATCTGTCAAGCTTTTCTTTAACAGTTACAGGGGGTCACTCCCCTATAAGTTCTTGTAATCATTAA
>CAZGAK010000080.1:0-8068 GCA_964523565.1 uncultured Syntrophaceae bacterium
ATGGAACCATACTTTTTCAGATTTACTCTGCCGGGGGAAATGGAAGTTGCCAGACAGCGGTCACGGTAAACGATGGTGATTGGCATTATGTCGTCGGGGTTTATGATGATTCCACCCACACCATGAAGGTCTATATCGATACAGTCGAAGGAGCCTCGACAAGTTATTCACAAACGCCCTATATATCAAGTGACCCGTTTCAGATGGCTTATGCCGGTTTCCATGCGTACCTCAATGGCTGGCTCGATGAGGTCAACCTCTTCAACAGAGCCCTTTCGCCGGTCGACATAACAGATCTTTACAACCAGGCCAGCCTGGTTGCCTACTACAAAATGGATGAGACCGAAGGAGGGACCGCCCCCGGCGGAAAAGATATCAATGATTATTCGGGACAGGCAAACCACGGAACTAATAACGGAGCAAGTTATGGAACAACCGGGATAATAGGAGACGCCCTTGAGTTTGATGGGACTGATTATGTAAACGTAGGCAATAACGCAGTCCTGACCCCATCGGATATTTCTATTTCAGCGTGGGTAAAGGCATCAACACTGGGTACATATAATGGTATAATTACCAATAAGCCTAATGCAAATTACGGGATAAATCTGCAAATGGGGACAAGTCAAGGAATTGCTTCTCTTGTCGGTGATGGCTCTGCATACACATATGTTAAGACCACCTGGGCGCCTGGTGAGGGCATATGGTACCATATTGTTATTACCCACAACAGCTCAGATGATAACAACATTCTTTATGTCAACGGGAATAATGAGAAGGAAGCCACAAGGGCATTAGCATACTCTACGCCGGTTGATACTATAATAGGAAGGTTCTACACGGGTTCACTTCCCTTTAATGGCCTTATTGATGAAATCAGAATATATAACAGGGTGTTATCGGCTGCCGAGGTTACCGATCTTTACAATAGAGGTACGGAGTAGAGAGTATAGAATCGTGATTATCTTCCACCAACCTGACTAACCAGGTCATAGATCGGAAGGAAGAGACCGCCGATAATAATAGCAAAGAGAATTCCCGCTATGATAAGAACAGCCGGCTCGATCATCTTTCCGATAGTAGCCACGAGGAGGGAGAGTTTATTTCTGTAATTAATTGCGATATTTTTCAACTGTTCATCAAGTGTTCCGCTCAATTCCCCAATATTAATCATTCTGACAACGAATGAAGGAAAAATTACAGCGTTCTTGAATGAATCCGAGATAGTGTCACTTCGCGTCAGGCCCTTGATAACATCTCCCAGCTTTTCCCTGTAGATCTCATTTCTGATAGAATCCTTCAATATATGCATGGTCTGTACAATATCTATACCTGCATTGATCAACAGACTGAAGTACTCTGTAATGAAGGCAAGATTGGAGGCTGAGATAATAGTTTTAAAAACAGGAAGTTTAAGCAGGAGGGCATCAGCAATCCATCTTACACGTTGGTTCCCTTTATAAAAAATGACGAAAATAAAAATAATAGAGACCACTCCGAGAAGCAGTAAGTGAAAATAGCCTTGCAGAAAAGAGGAAATACTCAGAAGACAACGGGTAATTAAAGGAAGCGAAACATCCATCTCTTCAAAAAGACTGATGATTTTAGGCACTACATAATAAAACCAGAAGATAACACCGGCACCCATCGTAATGAATACAAATGACGGGTAGAGCAGGGCCTGTTTTGTGTCACTTAAAATAGCTTCAACTCTCTTAATGTGCTCCGAGGCTTCCATCAACATCTGATCGAGTTTACCCGTTTCCTCTCCTATACGGATCAGGGGTATTATGGTCTTGGGGAAAATATGCCTGTATTTGTCTGCTGTTTCCGAGAACGTAGCCCCTCCCTGGATTCTCGTTACCACATCATCTATGTCACTTTCGAAACCAGGCATATCAATACCGCTTGCCGCTTCCTTCATCGCAGTAGTCAATGTTATACCCGAACGGAGCATCATTGAAATATTGCTCAGGAATTCAACCTGAAGAGTTCTCGTTAACTTCTTGCGGGTTATCAGGTGTATATTCCCCGTGATAAAAGAGGCGATAACCCCCACTTTTCTCACATAAACAAGGGTGCCATTATCTCTTTCCAGGTGGAAAGAGGCGGACATTTCATCCTCGTATGGAAGGTTGATGATACCGGAACTTATTCTTCCGGTCGGTTCAATCAATTTATATCTAAAATAACCCATCCTTCACTATAATCTTTCTTTTTCCCGGTTCAATTTACATCAAATGACCCAGAACCCGTATTGCCTCCTCAACCGTCGTGATTCCCTGTTTTACCTTGGCTACAGTTGTGTCGAAAATATCTACAAAATCATTCCCTTCTTTTGCCGTGCTGACGAGTTCATTTAATTCGGTTTCTTTCTCAATCAAGCGGGATATCTTTTTATTGACAGACAGCAGCTCATACACGAGGGTCCTGCCAAAATATCCCGAACCGTTACAGAGTTCACATCCTTTACCTCGATAAAGTTTTTCTACGGAGGGATCTCTTAAATATGTTTTCTCCCATTCAACAGGCTCATACTCTTCCTTACAACCATTACATATTCTGCGAACCAGCCGTTGACTGATAACTCCTATCAATGAATCTGAAATGAGGAAGGGTCTTATTCCCAGGTCCCGAAGGCGTGGAATGGCCCCGGCAGCACTATTTGTGTGCAAGGTAGAGAGAACTAAATGCCCCGTGGTAGATGCAGTTATAGCTGTAGCCGCCGTATCGGTATCACGGATTTCACCTACCAGAATAACATCAGGATCATGTCGCAAAAAGTATCGTATGGCATTTGCGAAATTATAACCGGCCTTTTCATTTACCTGCGTTTGTCTCAGAAGGGGTATGCTGTATTCAATGGGATCTTCGACAGTAAGAACATTTTTTTTAAGAAGATCGAGTCTCCTGATTCCCGCATAAAGGGTAGTAGACTTTCCTGATCCGGTTGGCCCTGTAAGGAGGACGATGCCGAAGGGTTCTTTAAACATATTTTCGATCTTTTCTATATCCTCTTCAAAAAATCCAAGCTGTGCCATTCCCATAAGAGCTATTCCCATTGGCAGGATTCTCAATACAATATTTTCACCATATGGAGAGACAATGGTGGAAACCCTGAAATCGTAATCATTGTTGAGGATACTGGCCGAAAAACGTCCGTCCTGAGGCAGTCTTTGTTCCGCAATGTCCATCTCCGCCTTCATTTTAACACTTGCGATAATCCTTCTAAAAAGCGGAGGCAATGACAGGACAGAAGTCATAACACCATCAACACGAAGAGCAACATTGATAGTTCTTTCCATCGGTCTGATATGTATATCGGTAGCACGCATTTTAATTGCGAGGTGCAAAATGTGCCTGATCAGATTATCCATTCCTCTTGCCATTTCCGAATCACGGGACAGGATATCGATTTCAGTTTTGATCAATTTTTCAACCGGATTGTCTATAAAATAGTAGGACTTATTGATAACATTGGCTATTTTTGTCGGTTCAGCTATATAAAATCTGGGTAATAAACCGGTATGTCTGGATATCAATTGAGCAATTTTTTCATTCGCCACAGTAGCTGTGGCTACCTCGATTGATTTATCTGAAATGCGAAGGGGGAAAAAATTATTGTTTAAGCACAGATTTTTATTGAATAATCTCAGGGCATTCTTCTCCGGTAAAAGTTCCTCCACATCTACATATGGAATGTCTTCCTGCTCGGAAAGGGCGATGGCAACATCGTACTGCGTCACAAAGCAGAGCCTTTCCAAAATCTCTCCTAACTTCCCTCCAGTGATTTTCTGATCCTGCAGAGCATATACGATGTGTTCTTCATTTATAAGCCCCTTTTCCTTCAATAGAAGGCCGATTGGCTTTTTTGTCTTCGTATCGGTCATGTTTGATTGCTACCCTCCGTTACATAGCAGAAAAATAGTTCCCTGATCAGGAAATCCGGTAATTTCAAGACCCTTTTCACCTTGAAAACGGCTGACCGCCTTCATCAGCCTTGACCCGACGGTTCCATCCAAATAATAAGTATACAGTTTAATTGCACCAAGGAGTTCTTCTAACTTTCTTATTTCCTCACCATTATAGCCAGGATAAAATCTCGTTATCCTGATTATTGGTTTCCAGAGAATAAAATAAATTTCCTTACCCGTTTTCTTTGAAGTAAAACTGAAGACAGCGTGGTTGTTTCTTATGTTTTCCGTCAAGTGGTCAAGCTGAATCAGTTGATATCCCGTTTCCTCGTATATGGAATCGGCAATATCTTTAAAGCGGTTTATTTTCATTGCCATGAAGAACCTGCTTTCGTAATCAGACAGATTATTATATGCCAGAAATTCAGATAATGCCGCTGGAACAAGAGGTCTTTCATGAGGGACCGGTTTATCCGATGGATCAGAGACAGGGGTCTTTTCAGATAAAACCGCTTTATCAGTAGCCTGATTTTCAGCGGATGCCGGAGTTTGCTTGTAAAAAAACCGTTTAATATCAAGATGATCTATTTGAGGAGTCAGCTTAATATACAGAATGCCTCCTGAGATTAGAAGGATCAATATCATGACAGCCGACAAGGCATAACGAGTCCCTTTCCAACCTGTTTGTTCATCGAATCTCATATCTTTTAGAGCTGTATTCACGACGAATTTATTGATATTGGTGGTATCGTGAAGAAACGCAACATAAAGGCACCTGTCCATCAATATATTGATCTTCCTGAAATTTCCATGGCTATACCCATAAATCCTTCGGAAAGCTCTATTGGCAACATCAGTTTTTCCTCGATTTCCCGCCATATTGAGTTTGAACAGGATATAATTTTTTAATTCACTCAGGGTAAGCGGTTGGGCCTCTGCCATAATGATAATGCGGCTTTTTAATTGTCTTAGCTCAGGTGAATCCAGTTTAGCTATTAATTCAGGCTGACCGACAAGCAGGATTTGTACAAGTTTTTCCCGATCTGTTTCCAAATTGGAGATCATACGGATTAATTCGAGATTATTCAGACTGAGATTCTGGGCATCATCAATAATGATAGCGCAATTTTTACCATTTCTGTTTTTATCTACAAGAAAATCTCTTAAGAGGTTCATCTGATCTGAAAGGTTTAAGCTGTCACTGACTAACCCGAAATCCCTGTTAATTTCCCTTAACAGCTCTACATCCTGGTAAAGGGTATGAAGGACAAGAGAAGTCTCCACATTCTTTTCTTCGAGAATGCCCACTATCTTTCGGCCAATGGTAGTCTTTCCGAGACCGACTTCACCCGTAAGAACCATAAAGCCTTTCCTTGTCAATACCCCATGTACAATTTCAGAAATCATGAGATCAATATGTTCGGAAAGAAAAAATTTTTCATGATCTGGAGCTACAGGAAAGGGATTATATTCCAATCCGAAATAATCAAGATATTTTAATTCGTCGTTCATGTAACCAACTCTCTTTCTATGGCCGCCACAGCCCTATGAACGTTTTACCGTTCCTGCTGGATCGTCCCGTAAACCGCCCGGCATTTTCATTATGTTCCCCATCAATAAACGTGTCTATTCTAATAAATGTATCAGCTGAAATGCCATAGAGAATAATTTTATCTGGAAAACAGAGTAAGAAAACATCTTCAGCGGGTGGCCCTATCTTTTTCAGGCGGTACACATAGGAACGCTTTGTATTGGATTTAGGGGGTGTCACGCTGTTACGGGACATCATCGACACGAGATTATCCATATATTCAACATGGTTACTGCCAGAAAAGTGAGGCCACGTCCCTTTTTTTACCGAGTAAGATACTATAGCAACATCCCATTTCATCAGGAAATCCTTGTAAAACCTTGATTCCAGCGCATGGTTGATAGTCCGTGCCCCACCCCACGCTACCAGACCGAGTAAAGCAACATATAACAGTGTGGACAGTAGCTTGTCGACATTCTTTCCTGTAGGAATCATTAATCAAGCTTATGGATTAACTCCGGTATCGTGGTATCGTAGGGATTATTATCTCTTAACCTGTATAATCTGTTTTTTGCCTTATTCATCTGACCATTTTTTATTTCGATAATGGCCATGTTTATACCTGCTTCAAGATCGTTTTCGTTTTCCTGCAATACTCTGTTTAATAACGAGGCCGCCGAATCAAAATCATCACGATTCATAAAACAGAAAGCCCTCAGTTTCAATACGTAAGAATCGTTTTTACCTTTCAGCAAAGCCAGTTGATCAAGTAAGAGATCTGTCTGTGCATTACTGTTATCTGTTCTCATAGATCTATGTATTTTTTTAATAAGGTTGCCAATTCTTGTGTTCCTGTACACATGAATCCGATAAATATCCTCATTCCCCTGTTTTTTCATGGTCCCCGGGAATTGTTTTACAGACGATATCTGTGGCTTATTTACTTCCGGGGACATTGCCCCGGTATCTTTATCACGCGGTGCGAGATACCTTGCATGCTGCGGAATCTGAATATTTTTTGACTTAATCCGATCCGGAGAATAGAATTTTTCCGCTTGTGTTTTCTCGGCAGGCAGATTGTCAGGTGCAGAAGGAACTAAAAAATCTGTTTTTTCCTGAAGGATATCTTTCCTTGTTTCAATTCCTGCCTTTTTCTCAACAGTAATCATGGCAGGTTCTTCTTTTTCTTTGATTACATTTTCGCTAAAAGAGCTTTTCAACTGTGCTTCTGGTGATGTTTGAATATGCGGCTTTGCATACGCTGGCTCGCGCACTATTCCAGATGGCGGTTTCACAGCTAATCCCGGTGGAATATTTATACTCCCGACGTCTTTGCCAGGTGCAGGGCGTTGTGTCGCCTGTATTTCTCCGGATTTAAGCCTGTCGGGAAGATAAACCCTTCCTGTTTCTGCCTCCTCAACAGGAATGCTTTCCGGAGGTGGCGGAACGAAAGAATCCGACTCTTTTGGCGCAACTTTGTTCCTGGTTGAGGCTTCCGTTACTTTTTCACTGCGGACTTCGGCATGCCTTTCACTTTCTACCTGTAATGGATACGATTTGTTCAGTTTTTCCTTGACGCTTTCTACAACATATATGCTTGCCAATCCTGAAAGAAAGATGAAAAGAATAAGAAGAATAGCTGTCCTTGGTGAAGATAAAATATTGCGGAGTGAGTAAACATTACGCCTCTTCTTTAAATTATCAGACTCCTTACTGCCTTCCGGCGATTGAGATCTGAGTTTCTTGAGAGTTTTAAAGATGACACTCATAGCCGTATTTGTTGTTTACCCCTTATATAGATGTTTGCATAATGTTATTGAGAATCCTCTCATGTGATTGTTACACGGAGGACGATAACGAGTTCTCTTGTTTCGTCTGCCATAACTTCATTTTTGAATAAATATCCTATAAGAGGAATTGATGACAGAAAGGGCACACCCTTATTTGTCTTTATCTTTCGTTTATCGATAAGACCGCCAAGTATAACCACGTCACCACTATGGAGACCAATGGTGGTGCTTATCTCTTTAATACTGACTCTTGGGAGAGAAACGCTTTCTTCCCCGGTACCTTCCGGTTCAAGACTTTCCAGATCCACATCACTCTTAATGGGGTTGATCAGCAAGGTGATGTTTCCATTCTGCTCGATAAATGGAACAACACCAAGAATAAGTCCATCGAAAACCGTGGAAACATCAACTTCAGTCGAGTCTCTACTGCTGATTCCGCTGTCTGTATATCGGGTGGTCTGGACCTTCTCCTTATATGTTAATGAAGTCCCGACACTGATAACCGCTGGCTGTCCATGTTTCGTGCGGATGCTGGGATTGGAAACGATCTTCGAATCTCCAAATGTATTCAGTGCTTTAATCGTGGCATTAGAGGTAAATGCCCCCGTGACACCACTTAAAACAAGACCGCTACTCGACCAGGCAGCGCTGTTCAGCATTGAAGCTGTATGTATTTCATTCCTCAGCATATCCCAGTCAATACCATACTTGTATCCATCAGAGAGATTAACCTCAATAATCCGTGCCTCGATGAGAATTTGTTTCGACATTCTCTCTTTAAACTGGTTTATTAATGTGGCTATGGCCCGGAGAACAGCAGGGGTGTCTCTTAC
>CAZGAK010000081.1:0-7910 GCA_964523565.1 uncultured Syntrophaceae bacterium
TTAAGATTGTTTTGATTTAAGATGCCCCGCCTTGTAGGCGGGGTAATTCACTTAATTTCGTGTTTTCGTGATTGTTTGTCCGGATTAATGCTTATGAAAATGAAAAAATTATTCTTATTCGATTTTGACGGCGTCATTGTTGACTCATTGGAGTTATACCAAGAAATTACGAGGCTCTGTTTTGAAAAAATCGGCAAGCCGATCACAAAAAATCATGAGGATTTTCTGGATCTTTTCGATGACAATTTTTACGAGGCCATCCGCAAGAGAGGTATTGGCGCCGATGAGTTCAACAGCGCGGCCGCGCTTGTCATTCCCAATGTTGACTTTGGTAAAGCCACTCCTTTTGAAGATTTAATGCCCGTCCTCAGGGAACTTAAGAAAGATAATATCCTCCTCATTATTTCGTCTAATTCTTCGTATGCTATCAGGTTGATTCTTTCAAAATACAATTTTGATGGTTGCTTTGATGATATCCTGGGCGCTGATTTCATGGTGAGTAAAGTCGAAAAGATATTACACGCCATGGAAAAATGGGAGATTCCAAAGGATAGAGCATACTTTATAGGAGACACAACAGGGGACATAAAAGAAGCAAAAGAAGCAGGGGTAAAAAGCGTTGCCGTAACCTGGGGTTGGCATACTAAAGAGAGGCTCAAACAGGTTAGGCCCGATTACGTGATTGATAATCCCCATGAGCTTATCAATATTTAAATGTGTTTCCCCGGTGTTGTGGCAAAAAACCGGAAGGGGAGGGTCAAACCTTAAGCTCCAAGTTAGCTGAGAGCCGGCAACCCGGGTTTACAAACTTGTTCGGCCCTGCCGCTTGACAAGATAAAGATATATAAGTAATCTTCCGATAATAATACAAGCCCCTTAAAAAACTATTCTATCCTCAAGGGAGGATTACACACATGGCTCTTAAAAAGGCAGAATTTAAATGTTCATAGATACCAACGTTATGAAAAAATCACTGATTTTGGCCTGTCTCATATTTATTTTTTGCACGGGCTGTACAATGCATGTAAATGTCCCTTATGTTGATATTGACTTAAAGCAGCCTGAAAACTCAGTAAAAACACCGATCAGAATAGCTGCTATTAACCCGGATGAAAAGTATGTATTGAAAAAAACAGTTTCTGATGTCAACGGCAGCGGCATCAGTATTGTATATGCTGTGCCATTTGGACAAATTATAAAAAAATCTTCTTCTGAAATTCTCCCCAATTATTTTGAGAAAGTGGAGATTGTTACTGCTAAACCGGCACCGGAAAGTACTGATCTATTGTTTATCTCCAAAATCAATGACTTTGATATAAGATCCGAAAGTGTCGGCTTTAGTAGTTTTAATGTCGAGGCAAGGGTATTGCTGGATGTCATTATTGCTGATTCAAAGGGGGCACAGATCTGGAAAAAAACGATAGTTTCTCCATGGAAAAGTAAAATATATAATGCCTTCTCCACAAAAGAATACGAAGCAGCCTATGGAACCGTCGTTGCGGACGCAACTAATTCTGCATTCAAAGATGCGGTTCGCGGAATGTTTATGTCCAGAGTATTCAAAAATTATCTTGCGGGAAAAGGTGCGCAACAGATAATAACCGCTGAAAAGTCTCAGGATAAAGCCTTTAAACTTCCGCCACCCCGTTCAGATACCTTTGCGGTAGTCATCGGCATAGACTACAAGAACAGGAACGACATTCCTCACCTTCAATATGCGTCAAATGATGCAAAGCAGGTTTATGAAGTTCTCACAGACCCCCGGTACGGCGGAGTCCCGAAAGAAAACGCAATATTGCTGCTCAACGAGAAAGCAACAAGGAATCAAATGATGGTGGCTCTTCGTAAAATCAGGGACAGAGACGGCTATGTTTATGTGTATTACTCAGGACATGGGGCGCCAAAGACAAAAGGCGATCAGTTCATAGATGCCTATTTAGTCCCGGACAATGCGATCGTAACCGATCCTGAGGCGCTGGAAGACACAAGTATCAAGATGTCTTATCTGCAAAAGCTCATGGATGCTTCCCATGCGAAAGGCATAATGGTTGCCCTGGATGCCTGTTTTTCAGGAGGCGGAAAGTCTATCGTGCCAAAGGGAGGAAAACCCCTGGTAGGCATGCTTGTAAGTTCCGAGATAATGAAACCTCAGGGTACAGGCAGAGTATTGATCACATCATCGGCTACCAATCAACAGTCATGGGAAGATGAATCTGAGATAAAGGGCGGGATATTCACCCATTATTTATTAAAAGGATTAATGGGCAAGGGCGGTAAGGATGTATGGGTCAAAATAGATGAATTATCAAACTATGTAAGAAAGAATGTCCCCAAGGCATCAAGAAGGCTCAAAGGACAGGAGCAGTATCCCCAGATAACGGGCAAGGGGAACTTTGCCGTAACCAGAAACTGGAATGAGGTAAAGGTAAAGGATATCAATATAGCGAGGAGCAGATTGAAAACTGCATTTGAGCATGGGAATATAAACGCAAAACAGTTGAGCCGGGCAATGGATGAGTTGAAATCAGGACAACGTTCAAAGACACTGGAAGCATATCTTGAAGGAAAGATAGATGAAGAAAATTTCGGGGCATTATATTAAGGCATAATGGAGGTATTCTGGAGATAGGTATGAAAAAATTAAATTATTTTATTTTAGCTTTATCTTTTCTATTAATGACAGGATGCGCTTTCGTTCATAATATACCTGCTGTAGATGTATCCGTAACCCCGCCTTTGGGGGATAAAATACCCATTAAAGTGGCTGTCGTTCTCCCTGATGCGAATTTTGTATTAACTAACACGAGAGGGCTTGGAGGCCTGGGAGGGGGAAGTTTAACCGAGACAGTTCCGGCAGGAAAGCTTGTAAGGAATTTATCGCGAGGTGTTTTCCCTTATCTTTTTAGGGATGTAGAATTTGTCCAAAGTGATTTACATCCTGCGGGGATCGATGCATTATTGATTCCCACCATTGAAAATTGTAAATTTGAATTTGAACAGGTGGCGCTGGGTTTTGGGGCGAAATTTGTTGCCAATGTATCCTTAAAGGGGATAATGACTGATGAAACGGGTTCTCCAATATGGGAACAGGTAGTAACCGCATCTAAAACCAGCAGAACTTCGTTTAGTACGATTATCCCGATCGAACAGCTAAAGGGAGAAGCACTGGCTGATGCTCTCGCTGGAGCATTTACAAAATTAGCGAGAGAAATACGGTTTTCAAGAGATATAAAAAGTTATGCTGCTTCTAAAAACACTTCAGGGGATAAGTCTGCCAAAAAAACACCAGCACAAGTCGATAAATATTCTAAAATAACACCTGCTACAGCTTTGAAAAAATCTGTTACCGAAAAACTTCCGCCACCCCGTTCAGATACCTTTGCGGTAGTCATAGGCATAGACTACAAAAACAGGAAAGATATTCCCCATCTTCAATATGCGTCAAATGATGCCAGAAAGGTTTATGAAGTTCTCACAGACCCGAGGTACGGCGGCGTTCCGAAAGAAAACGCAATATTGCTGCTAAACGAGAGAGCGACAAGGAATCAGATGATGGTGGCTCTTCGTAAAATCAGGGACAGAGATGGCTATGTTTATGTGTATTACTCAGGACATGGGGCGCCAAAGACAAAAGGCGATCAGTTCATAGATGCCTATTTAGTCCCGGACAATGCGATCGTAACCGATCCTGAGGCGCTGGAAGACACAAGTATCAAGATGTCTTATCTGCAAAAGCTCATGGATGCTTCCCATGCGAAAGGCATAATGGTTGCCCTGGATGCCTGTTTTTCAGGAGGCGGCAAGTCTATCGTGCCAAAGGGAGGAAAACCCCTGGTAGGCATGCTTGTAACTTCCGAGATAATGAAACCTAAAGGCGCAGGCAGAGTGCTGATCACATCATCGGCGACCAATCAGCAGTCCTGGGAAGATGAAGCAGAGATAAAGGGTGGCATATTTACTCATTATTTATTGGAAGGATTAATGGGGAAGGGCGGCAAGGATGTATGGGTCAAAATAGATGAATTGTCTGACCATGTAAAAAAGAATGTGCCAAAGGCGTCAAGAAGGCTGAAAGGGCAGGAGCAGTATCCTCAGATAACGGGTAAAGGGAACTTTGCCGTAACCAGAAACTGGAATGCGGCAAAGGTAAAGGATGTAAATATAGCCAGGAGCAGACTGAAAACCGCATTTGAGCATGGGAATATAAATGCAAAACAGTTGAGCCGGGCAATGGATGAGCTGAAAACAGGGCAACGTTCAAAGACATTAGAGGCGTATCTTGAAGGGAAGATGGATGAAGAAAACTTCGGGGCATTGTATTGAAAAACAAAAAAACGCACCCGACCACGTTCAACCGAATACTCCGGATCGACCCGGATCTGTGCCGGACCTTCGCGTGGTCACCGGAAATAACGTGATATTTTTAAACGTCTACATATTATTAAAGTAATCCGGAGGAGGCAATATGGTAGCACAAAGAAAAAATGCATTATTAGTAATTATTGTCAGTCTAATGATTTGTTTCATCGGTTCTTGTGCAGGTGATAAATTAAAAGTAGAGAACATAGCACTTACAGAAGTTCCGAAAGAGCAGGTGAATCATTTGGACAATGATCTGACGATTGCACGTAAAAATCAGGTCAATATTTTGTCGCCGAGTTGGTTCGCAAAGGCCGAGGTGTCCTATTTCGAAGCTAAGAAGGCCTTGGAAGACGGTGACCAAATTTCAAAGATAATGGATAATGTAGCTCTTGGGCGGGCTCAACTTAAAAGGGCCGAAGAAATTGCCCAGCTTTCCCGTACGACATTGCCCGACGTAATTAAAGCCCGTAATCTTGCGCGCAATGCGGGAGCAACAAACTTTACGAAGCAGTACATTAAAGCAGAGAAACAATTTTTTGAACTGACGGAAGAGATTGAGGAAAATAATGTGGAGTGGGCTCAAAAAAACAGAGGAAAGGTTGCCGAAGTTTATCGTCACCTGGAATTGCAGGCAATTAAATTGAATACTCTCGGGCAGGTCAAAAAGCTGATCGAGCAGGCCGAAAGGGAGGGATCAGCAAAACGGGTTCCGGAAACCCTCCAATCGGTAAAGGCAACGTATAGAAAAACTGAAGAATTCATTGCCAAACACCGGTATAAAAGAGAAGAGATGCACAAAAAGGTGAGTGAAGCCCTTTTCCAGGCACAGCGTCTTATTCAATTGAATCAGCAAAGCAAACGACTCCAGACCATGACTGCTGAGCAGGTTTCCCTCTGGGCGGAAGGGATACTTTATGAGATTACACATAAGATTTTGGCGCCTGATATGCGGAATGAAAATTTTGACACGCAGCTTGAAAATATTATTGGATCTATATCCGCACTCAAGAAAGATCGTGAGTTCATGATTAATAAGGTAAGAGATCAGCAAGCAGAAATGGATGGTTTGAGAAAGCAGATTGCGTCCCTGGAAGGCAAGACTCTCGAGGAACGGGCAGAAATAGAACGACTGGCGGAAGAAAAAAGATTTCAGCAATTGTTTGTTGAAGTTCAGAGCTTTTTTGAACCGGAAGAGGCAGAAATTTACAAACAGGGCAATCAGCTGATAATCAGGCTGCGAGCCATTCACTTCCCTGTCGGCAGCTATGTTCTGATGCCGCATAATTATGAGCTGCTCAATAAAGTACGGAAGGCGATACGTACTTTCGGTGAGCCCAATGTTGTCATTGAAGGACATACGGACAGTACTGGTTCGGATACGGTAAACGAACAATTATCAGAGAATAGAGCGGAATCGGTTCGTCAGTATCTGGTGGCAAATGAATTCCTGCCGGCAAGTAAAATATTGAGTGTGGGTTACGGAGCCAAGAGACCTCTGGCATCCAATCAGACCGAAGAAGGACGTGCCGTCAACCGTCGTATCGATGTGGTTATAATTCCGCAACCGCACGCCGGAATGTGATTTTTCATATTATGCCGCTCATCAATTTCCGTGGTGGTATAAGAGAAACCGTTATTCGCTGATAAAACAAAAGGGATAAAACAAAAGGGATAAAACATATGTTTTACCCCTTTTGCAAATAAAGTAAGAGTAAATAAGGGCAGCGCCCATACTGTCCGGTACATAAATTGCTGCGAGTATAAGAAAGCTATCAGAAGAGAACAGAAAAGACAATGGGATATCCATATTCAAGGGGGTTATGAGGACAATAAAACAAGAGTAAGGAAAAGGGCGCACCAATCCCTTGTGTTTAAAGAAAACGACTGCCCATCTCTAAACCTGATCGTTTTTTTCATTAATTTCTTTAAGCTTTTCAATATGATCTGTTATTTCTTCATCGTCAGCCCAACCCATAAAATAGAAGTTCAGCATTTCAAAGGTTCTTTTTGTCGGTTTTCTCCCGGTCCATAGTGTAATCAGCATGCTGGCCATGAGGGCACAGTAGACCTGAATGGTCAACCCATTTTGAGAAAGAGCCAGGAGATTAGTGCAGCCAAGTATACATTTAAACCAGCGAAAGAAGAGTTCAATCTGCCATCTGTATCGATAGACAAGCGCTATAATCTCTGCAGACAGATCCATGCGGTCTGTAACCAGAAGCATGGTATAGTCTGTATCTTTGGTGCGGAATGTTTTTTTACTTGAAACCCTGGACTTACGGCGTACGCTTCCGTTTCCTTCATGGAATACTTCGATAATACGCACAGGGAAAGGGTAGTCATCCTTTTTGCTTTTGGAACCCAGCCAGGCAACGATGTCCCTTGTGACGCCCGCATCTTTATCATCTTTGGTAAGAGATCTTTCTTCAATGGTATCCCATACGGCATTGTCCCTAAGTCGGACAACAAAAGAACTCTCAGCCTTTTTGATCTCTTTGAAGAGTTTATATTCTGCATATCCGGCATCCAGGGTATAGAGCTTATCCGGTGAAAGAAAACCCCTCAATGCGATCTTTTCATTGCCATTGCCATCGGTAATTTTGGCATTTGAAGGAATGTGGCTTTGGATATCAAATTCAAGATGGAGCTTTGCGGCACGATGCTCTTCATCAAGCCAGAGCGCCCAGAGCATCTTTGGCAGAGCGGGAAGAAGAGTCCCGTCCACAGCAGTAAGGATCTGTTCAATATCTTTAAGTTTCGGGTCTTTCTCAATGGGGCAAGCCTTTCGTGCCAGTTCCTTGAGCAGGGGAACAATCAGATCGGCATCAAACACATAAGAGGCCTCTGAAAGTGTGCTCAGGCCTGTTTTCTTAACACCAAGGAACTCCTCTTTTTGAGGGTGGTGGCCTGCTGGATACCCCTCAGGCTGGTGAGAACAGGGTTGAAAAAGTAAAACAGCATAAGTGAAAGATACTGGTCATAGTAGAACTCCCTGTTCTGATGGTCTTTAACATTATGAAAACGTTCCAATGCCTTGAAAAAGCCGCGAAGGTACTTAAATCCCTGAAGGTCTTTTTCTTCTATAGGCGGTTTTTTCTTTCTCCCCATGGCCTTCTCCATCATAAAGCCATGGGAGCATACATTATACCCCCCTGAAAAGACACTCTGTGAAAAACATAACCATCACTACACAGTCTTTTGCGAAAATCTTTTATCAATGGATAGACATAAACATCCTTTATAGAGGTTTTGATCGTGTGTTCCCGGTCATTACGTGTGCGTCCTTTTGTCTGTCCCGTTAAGACCCAATTGGCGGCCCGATAGCAGACGCCACGAAAAAGTGTCCGATCAACAAAGGTTTCCAATAAATAAACAGGATGCCCATACTTTTCTCTCCAGTCAGAACTGAGTCGCTTTGAGATACGGGAAAGGATATGACTGGCTAAATGAGGAATCTTTACCCATGGAAGTATGAGAAAACGCGAGTTATTTGCCACATGAACTAAACCGCTTCGCGGCAGTCCGGTTTTCCGTCCAGTCACCACCAC
>CAZGAK010000082.1:0-7895 GCA_964523565.1 uncultured Syntrophaceae bacterium
GTAAATTATTTTAAATAGTTATTGGATTTAGACTTTTTACGAAGGCATCAATATTTGCCCTGTCAGAGATTTCAATAGATGCCCGCCGTTCCAAATCCATTTTTGGGTAATTCAGCCAACGACGTCCTCATCTTTCCACCTTTCTGAAGTTTATCCCGCTCTTTTTGAATTGACAAGGCTGACCAGTTTTTCAATGGCCATTTCTCTCCTGAAAAGTGGGGTTGTGCCTGCACTGTAAACTGGCAAAGTTTCGTTGAAACAGAGTTTATCGGGATTTATGTAGAAAATACCAAGAGGAAACTTATCCTTTTCTATTGCCCTTTTAAATGCTTCCGTTCTGTCAAAAGGATCGTAATTGTCTTCAAGATAATACGTGTGATCCTTAAACCACTGATAGGTATTTACTTTATTGAAGGTCACGCAGAGTTGAAGAATATCAACGATGGAATATCCTTTATGGGTAATCGCTTTTTTCATGATGTCTTTGGTCTGCTCATAATCACCGGCAAAAGCCCTCGCTATAAAAGAAGCATCCAGGGAAATCGCCACAGCGATGGGATTGAAGGGCTCTGAATTTGTACCGTTTACCTGTACCGGCGTGATAAAGCCTGACTGGCTGGTCGGCGATGCCTGTCCTTTCGTGAGTCCGTATACCATGTTATTATGAATTATATTTGTAATATCAGGATTTCTTCGGATGGCATGAATGAAGTGATTTCCACCTTCTCCATACATGTCTCCGTCGCCACTTTCGGCAATGACGGTAAGAGCAGGGTTAACGGCTTTTATGGCTGTTGCAGGGGGCAAGGCCCTGCCGTGGAGGCCGTTAAATATGTTGGTTTTCAGGTAGTGAGGAATCTTCGCGGCCTGCCCGATTCCGGAAACGATGACAAGTTTTTCGGGTTTTATGTCTATCTCAACGAGTGCCTTTTTAAGAGCTTTCAAGATGCCAAAGTTTCCACATCCGGGACACCAGGCCATATCGATATTACCCATATCAAATCTTTCAGTACTCATGGATCATTCCTCCTGACCCAATATTGCTTTCATCTGTTCCGTAACTTCTTCTACAGTAAATTGAATTCCATTATATTTTAAAATCTTATCTTTAATATCAAATCCGGTAGTGATCTTTACCAAACTCCCAAACTGGCAGGTAGCATTCCCTTCGATCATGATTATACGCTCTGCTTTTCTTAGGTACTCCAAAGTGCCCGGATGAACGGGATAAACCTGTTTGAAGTGGAGGAACGCTACATCAGTTCTTCCCAGATTCTCCATCGCCTCGCAAATGACATGAAAGGTCGAACCCCAGCCGATGATAAGAGACTTGTAATCTTCTCTTCCCACAAGTTCGGGAGGAATGGCTTCCTCTGTTATTCCAATCAGTTTTGCCAATCTTTTGTTAACCATCTCAACCCTCAAGTCGAGGTCTTCGGTAATGTGGCCTTTCTCGTCATGCTCGTCGCTGTCCGCCAAAACAAGCCCTTCTCCGTAACCTGGTATACCGCGGGGTGATATCCCGTTTTTGCTTAAACGGTATCTTTTATAATCTTGATCTGTCTTTTCTATATATTGAGTATTGCGGGTTTCCGAGAGATTTAGAGATGGCATATTGTAATACGAATCCATAAAGTACTGATCCGTCAGGATAAACACTGGAATCTGGTATTTATCGGCAAGGTTGAAAGCCTGATGTGTCAAGTAAACGGCATCTTCCAATTTACCTGGTGCAAAGATAATCCTGGGGAATTCCCCGTGACCCGAATAGAGAGCCAGTTGAAGGTCACCCTGTTCCGTTCTTGTCGGTAGTCCGGTAGCAGGTCCAGGTCTCTGGGCAAGGTGAATGACCATTGGGCTTTCGATCATTCCGGCCAGTCCTACCGCTTCTTCCATGAGGGCAAAGCCTCCGCCGGATGTCGTTACCATTGCTCTGCCCCCGGCGTACCAGGCACCAAGCGCCATATTGATGGCGCTGATCTCATCTTCCACCTGTTCTGCTATTAGATTAAAATCTCTTGCATTCCGGGAGAGGAAAGTCAGTACAGCAGTTGAGGGGGACATGGGATAGGAAGAAATGAAATTGCATCCACCGGCGATGGCACCGATTCCCACAGCTTCGGCACCGTTTATAATAATTTCCCCGGTTACGTCGGCGTTCCTGGAAACATCGATTTTTATCTTTCCGGAATTCATCAGCTCCTGAGCTATCTCATATCCCTTCTTCGCCGCATTTCGGTTTTTTTCGATAGTATTTTTGTCGCCGGGTGAGAAGAATTGTTCGATGTAGTGATCAAGAGCATCAGCCCCCACCCTGAGAAGTCCTGCAATAATTCCCGCTGAGAGAATATTCGTATAGATTGTTCCTCCGATTTCAGACGCAATTCTGGAAAAAGGAACATCTATCCAGTTCAGATCGTTGTTATTTTCTTTATCTGCAATTATTTCCCTATCCGCCAGGATCACCGTTTCATTCGATATTCGTTTTTTGACATGCTTTAGTGCGGCATGATCGAAAGGAATGAGAATATCAATACGATTCAGGAGAGAGGATACGCGTTTAGACGAGACACGGATTTCTGTAGAATTGCTTCCTCCGCGTATGCGGGACATGTATTCTTTTGTCGCGAAAATATGAAATCCGGAAAGTTTTAAAAGTCTGGTAAGTATCTGCTCAACCGTTTGGATTCCATGCCCCGCTTCTCCACAGAGGACAATTGAAATATCTTCCGTTTTCTTTAAAATCGAGTTTCCCATAAATGTTCCCACCATATAACAGGCGATTTCCGTCAATTCTCCAGAAATTTTCTCATTTCGTCAAATTTCTCTTTAGTGATTTCACCTTTTGCGTATCGTTTCTTTAGAATATCTAAAGGGGTTTCTTTAAATGAGATATCGGAACTCGTCCGTTTTGATGCTCTTACAATAAAATAAACCATCAAAACGATTACAATTAGAAATAATATCCACATAAACATTCCTCTATACCCAAAACCCATCATATGATCCCAACCGTCCATATGCACACGATTACTGCCGTTAGCAAAAGTGTAAGCCGGGAAAATTAAAAGTGTGACTAAATAGAAAAGATATTTTTTCATGATGCAGCCTTCTGCATTATTTTGTCCTCTTTACAATGATGATGGTGATGATGGTGTGAGTTTTCCCGTTTCTGATATCCGGATTGCATGTGTTCGTAAGGAATACATAGGATATATGCTTTAGGAGATACTATACTAAAAGACATGCGGTTTCCTTTGCCCCCTTTGGCGATCATCCTCATAATCAACCAGACACTGAGTGAATCTCTCGTGACCACATTTATCTTTTGTATGCCTGAAGAAAATTTTTCCATTGTGCAACATGCCCTTTTTCATCAGACCAATTTCCTTCTATTATCTTGCGGGTTTCATCATCCCAGTCTATCTTCTCGAGGAGTTCTCCATACCCCTTGACTGCCAGAGTCTCCGTCCAGATACCCGTCCTCAACATCATTTTCGTCCCAAAGATTTTCGAGAAAAACCCAAAGAAGAAACCGACGATCCAGTACATCCATCTTAAACAACTTGGCCTCCAACCATACTCGCAAAGCTTTACCTGAAAATCCTGATAGTGGGTCATCTCATTGCACATCGCAACAATGAGATAACGGTTAAGTTCCGAATCATCCCCGACGATTTGACACTTATAGATAGTCTGTGCCATTAATTCCAGGGTGTGTAGTTTACGTAATCCCTTCTTTATCTTTCTTAAACGGCCGAGGGGCATCCCCTCACCCCTCATTCTAAACTCGTCCATTACTATCTCGGTCCGTACAATTTCTTTCACTGCTTCACGCTTTTCCCCATGCTCGAGACTCCCTTCAGTTTTGGAATGGAAGCTATCTGCTTCCCTACGTTGTTTTTGACCTATGAAGAAGAGAGGAAGCAGCTATTTGTTGTTCTGCACCAACCTCCCTTAATCCGTACAGTCGAAGCATCATTTCCAGAAATTGATCGGCTTTCTCAACGCCACCAAGTTTGGAGTAGAAAATCTGATGGGTCCCACCATCATTGATCTTGATTCCTACAAAGTACGGGTTTCTAACCTCTCCCAGACCTTGTGGATGGAAAAATCCCCATCCATCATCACAGACAATCAAATAACGGGGTTTAGCTACCCTTCAACCTTTGCGCCCGGGTTCAGTACACCATCTGCAACAAGCGGCAAAACTCTGTCGACGCGGAAGAAAACAACATATTTCGATTCGTTGTCGTACTTTATCGTGAAAATAGGATATCTTTTCTTTCTCAATTTCTCAATCAAATCAATGTTTTCTTCTTCTTTAACCTTTGTGAGATACAGTCTCTTTCCCCCAAAACTGCCGCCACGCTCCACAAAATAGTACGCCGCGTGAGGATTGGACTTCAGATTGTTATAGGTCAGGTGTCCCGCCATGATAAATGCGGCCGTTCCGTCATCCATAACTGTCGGTCTCGATAGGGCTGCCACGTTTACATTGCCTTCAGAATCCGCCGTTGCAAAAACACCGTATCCCTTTGTCTTCTCAAAATATTCAGCTAAATCCATAGACAAATACCTCCTTTAATCAGTTTTTCCACAGACCATGCAGGTTGCAGTATTCGCGGACCGTAATCTGGCTGCCTTCAACATGGAATTCGGCTTCCGGCGCATCGCCCGGTTTGAGAAATTGCCTGTAGGCCTTTCCGTCAGAAATGACCTCTACCCACTCAATGTAATGCTTTTCTTCCATGGGATGTGGCGCACTGCCAACCTTTACTTTAAAGCCGTCTGCAGTTTTCTCGACTACCGGAACATGCTTTTCCTTAGCCGCATCGACGGTATTCTCTTTAAAGAGCTTCATCGGCTTCTCACAACAAACCAGCGCTCCTTTTCCTTCATGTAACATCTCTACAATATTTCCACATACCTCACATTTATAGATCTGGAGTCTTTTTGTCATTTTTTCCTCCTTCTAAGAGTATTTTTTCTTCATCTCCGAAAGGGTCTCAAAGTGTTTCCGTTCCTCATTTATGATTTTATCGATGGATTCATGTTGATCCTCGGCAATGAATCCCTTGATCTCGTGATAGTACAGAATGGAATCCAGCTCGCGGCGGATTGCAAAATCAATAGCGGAAAGTGTATCGGTAATCCTGGCCATCTCAGCATCCATCACTTCCTTTTTAAAAATGAGGTTATTGTCGGCATAGTCATGAAGATATGCGCCGTACTCACCGGGATAACTCTCCGGAGGGGCCTGCGTCTCCATTTTTGAGAGCATATCTTTAAACAGAATTTTATGTTTATCTTCTTCACCGGCAAGCCAGTTGAACATCTCTTTTGCCTCTTCTTCCTTTGCTACCTGAACCGCATATCGATAGAAATTACCTCCATTTTCTTCTATCCTCATGGCAATCTCAAAAATATCACTTGCTTCGAATACACTACCCATTTTACCCTCCTTTCATAATTTTCAGTAATTGTCTGCAACCGGCACACAGAACGAACCACTTAAGGTTTCCACACCTTGCCCACAATATCCGGTCCGGGTTTAAGTATTGTGTTGCCCGGCTCCCACCCTGACGGGCTACCACTGCTCCAGTCGGTCTGCCACAGCCAATGCCTTCTTCAGCCATTTCACCTGCCTCTCTTCTCTTTTCCCCTATTGTCGTGTCAATCAAGAAATGTCATTTCGACCGCAGGGAGAAATCTAAGATTTCTCAGTCGTGAAGACTCCTTCGAAATGACAGAGCATCGTTGACATGGCACTATTCAAATCCGACAAATTTTTCTTTACTTACCCCGCACACAGGACATTCTTCAGGCAATATCCCGTCAGAGACATACCCGCAGACCGTACATACGTAGTATGTCGTATCTCTCTCCTCAAGGACATGGTCCAGGGCCTCCTTGTAGAGTTTTGCATGGACTTCCTCCACATCTTTGGACTGGCTGAAATATAAAGACGCTGTTTTATCTCCGACTTCCTCTGCATGTTTTATGAAATTACCGTATGCAACCCCCGCAACCTGGGTTTCCGACTCGAAGCTGTCTGCAAGATTTTCTTCCGTACTCTTAATTTCCCTGAGTAGCCGAAGGGCCCTCTTGCCGTGAATCTCTTCAGAAAATGAGATCACCTTAAAAAGCCTGGACAGTTGCGGGTAACCCTCCTGTTCTGCCTTTTCCGCAAAGACCTTGAGTCTCAGGGCAGCCTTTGACTCACCGGTATATGCCTGATGTATGGCATCCTTGATTTTATCATCCATAGCAACCCCTCTTTCCGTTAAAAGTATTCTCACTCCTTTTCAAACTCATCCTTTTCTGCACCACACACAGGGCATGTCCAGTCATCCGGCAGGTCTTCAAATGATGTTCCCGGAGGTATTCCGCCCTCCGAATCGCCCTCCTCGGGATCATAAATATAACCGCACATTGTACAAACATAAGTATCCATCTTCTTTCCTTCCTTTGCCTTGATGTTAATTTCTTCTTCAATTCCAATGTAATGAGGTGCGTTCTTCGGCGACTTTCCGCCTTTGACGTTATGATAATATGCATAGGTCATCGGGTTACTGTCTGACAGAATGTCTCCGTCTATGACTTGGCCAAGAAACATTGTATGGCTGCCGATATCCATCTGATTTATCAGTTCACATTCCAGGAAAGCTACGACAGAATCCAAAATTATCGGAGCTCCATTCTGGCCTGTTCTAAAATTGATCCCCTTGAATTTGTCAATATCTCGACCGCACTTAAACCCGAAATTGCCGATGAGGCTCATGGGGGCATCTTCCGATAAGGTCGAAATAGTGAAAACTTTACTGTTCTCTATAAATTCATGTGTCAGGTTGTCATGATTCACGCATACCGCAACAGTGGCAGGCTCCGAAGTTGCCTGAATAACGGAGTTCACAATCTGGCCGTTAAATTTATTGTCTTTCCCGGATGTTAATATATACATCCCATAACTGATTTTATGCAGAGCTTTTTTGTTCATGAATTATCCACCTGCCTTGGGAATGGGTGCGGTTACGATTATCGGGGACATGACCCGATTTGGTTTAATCAAATCGGGTTCGTATCCCCAGATAAAATCAAATAAGATTATGCTCTTTGTGTTTTTCCGCAATAGCGGCAGCCAGCTCATCCAGGGCATTAAAATCACTTTCTGAAGGCACCCCTTTGCAAAGGACAGGGGATATTACCTCTACCTTGAGATTGGGGATCATTCCAGCAAGTGTTTCCACTGTTTTCCCTCCCCATCCATACGAGCCGATAATGGAAAGAAATTTTGTTTTGGGCCGAAGAGCGTTTGCAAGGAATGCAGCATAAGCAGCATAAGGATGAGGGCCTGCCAGTATTGTGGGAGTTCCAACGACGATTGTAGCCGCATCAACCAGGGCCATGGCAAGCTTCCCTATATCGGTTACGGTCAGATTGAACTGCTCGACCCCGACACCTCTTTCCACAAGGGCCGAGACAAAATAATCGACCATCTGCCTTGTGCTTTCATGCATTGATACATACGGCAGGACCACTGTGTTTCGGGGAGGGCCGAGTATCCAGTCACGGTAGGCCTCAATAATAAATGCCGGGCGGGGATATATTTGCCCATGACTGGGAGCGATCATTTCTATATCGTAAGGTGCGAGCTTTTCCAGGTTCTTTTTGATTACGTTCCGGAAGGGCATCATAATCTCGGCATAGTAGCGTTTTGCGGCCTCATATACGCGTCCTTCATTAGTAACGTAAAGATCGGCCGTCGCGATATGGGAACCGAAAAAGTCACAACTGAAAAGGATCCTGTCTTCTTCCAGATAGGTTACCATGGTCTCAGGCCAGTGAACCCAGGGAGTATGGATAAACTTCAGGGTCTTGTCACCGAGAGACAG
>CAZGAK010000083.1:0-7886 GCA_964523565.1 uncultured Syntrophaceae bacterium
ATATGTTATTGCAAACTATCTGTCGATTCGTTTACTTACTGATCCCAAACCCAAGTTCGTCGCCTATCTCGGTAAAAATGACACCGATGACAGATTTATGTGTATGCCAGCCCTTTATATCTGTTTCTCTTGTGTGCGAATTTAATTGAGCCACTAATTTTCTGAATATTGCTTTTCCGCTTTTGCTAT
The DNA here is from genome assembly GCA_964523565.1 of uncultured Syntrophaceae bacterium. Lineage (GTDB taxonomy): Bacteria > Desulfobacterota > Syntrophia > Syntrophales > UBA6807 > CAZGAK01. The sequence continues at coordinate 190 of CAZGAK010000083.1, forward strand.
GGATGGGTTTCTTAATGTCGATAAGCATTAACAGGAACGGTCTTCCTGAACGCTCTGATCTTTTTCTCTCTATGCCAAGCGCTGCCTGAAAGAAACCCTCATCATGAAAGTTCTGCTCAAAATCCACCCATTCGCTGAGGTTTATAACTCTATTATTTGACATCGACCTGTCCGGCATCATAGTTTTCCCTCTGACACTTTTGTGTCCTCATATTAAATTGTTTTAGCCTCAATGTCATTAACTTAAGTTAAGTTTTTAAGCTAAGTTTTTAATCCACAGAGTCCATTTAAATTCTTAGTCTTAGAAGTTTTAATTGCATGACGTGTGCCATCGGGATAATAAAAAATAGAATAATTTATTATGCTGTTTAATCAGCAAGTTGAATTGTTCCTTCATCTGTTTTTAAAGTTGTAATAGATCTAAAGCCACAGATATGGTTGATTGAAATAACGTTCAACGCATTGTGTTGGCTTATATTGCGCTCCTACATTTTATGTTGATTAAAATTGCTGCCTTTTGGGTCGGTTATTTTTACAGTTCTACACTTTATGTTGATGCATTCCGCAATTTACACTTTATGTTGGTATATGTTTTCGCGTTTTGTATCGGTCTAACGTCTTTTTGTGGTTCCATGGCGAAATATCTTTTGTTGAAAAATATAAAAGATGTTAAATATAAAACAAACATATAGAAACATGTAGGGCCCGTTCCCCCGAACGGGCCGATGAGGGCATCGGCCCCTACAATAACCTAAGGCGGCAAAGCCGCAAATCCGAAATTAGAATTTCGAAATACGAAACAAATTCGAATATCAAATAGCAAATTTTCGAAACAGTTTTGGACATTCGAATTTAGGGTTTTGATATTGTTTCGAATTTAGTACTTCGGATTTCGAATTTATTTTCTGCCAACATCTGCGTAAAAACGCAGTTGTTGTGAATAAAGTTGTAGGGTCCGTTCCCCTGAACGGGCCGATACTGGCTGTTGAGAGAGGTACTGATAATGAGTAAGGGAAATATATTGGTTGTTGACGATGATGAAAGTGTGAGGTCCGTATTAAAGGATTACCTGGGAAGCGTTGGATATGCGGTAGTAACGGCTGATAGCGGGGAAGACGCGCTTCAAAAATTCATGCCTGGCAAATTTGATAGTGTTATTTCTGATCTTGTAATGCCGAAAATAGATGGTATGGAATTATTAAAAAAAATCAGGCAAAAGGATACCAGGGTTGTGTTTTTAATGATCACAGGATATCCGAGCCTTGAAAGCGCGATCGAAGCGATGAAAGAGGGCGCGTATGATTATGTCACCAAGCCTTTCAAGTTTGAAGACGTCAGGATAAAACTGGAAAGGGCGTTATACGCGAAGAGCTTGGAAAAGTCACTGAAAAAGGTAAATGGAGTAATGTGGGGACTGATTATATCTATACCGATCTGGCTAATTCTTGGAATTGTTCTCGGGCTGGTCTGGAGATGGATTTGATATCGAGGCTGCCCGGCCGCTTGTTTTAACGGAATGCTTTTTATTATCACCTCCTTTTTCTCTGTGTTTTAACTCAATGATTTCCAGTATTAAGTTTGTCTGACTTTCCATGCTTTGTTTTAACATTTTTGTAAGTTCAAGAACGAGTTCATCACGCTTTTTCTTGGTGGAAGAGGATATATCTAATGCCTTATTTAAATTAGCGAGGGTGTTTTCAAGGGAAATTACCTTCTTTTCCATGGCTTTGATCCGTTGATTCAATTGTCCAAAGTGTTCTTTCTTAATGAAAGTAGAATGGGCTTTTTTGTCATCCCCTGTGCCTTCAGCGAAAACTCCCCCTATGTTCCTGACCTTTATTACTTCATCAATAACTTTTTCATCAATGATTTTTAGTTCATCGGCATAACCATAAACAAGGGCGGAATCGCATAAGATATTAATAAGGCGGGGAATACCCCGGGAATACTTGTGGATAGCCTCAATGGCTTGCTGATCAAAAATGTCAAGGTTTTCTGTTCCTGCCACCCACAAACGATGGCGAATATACTGGTCAACCTCATCTTTGTCAAGACCATTCAGGTGCCAGTAAACTGTTACTCTCTGGATAAATTGTTCCAGGCTCTTTCTTTGAAGCTTCTGTTTCAGATCAGGTTGTCCCAATAGTAAAATCTGGATTAAGTGCTGTTTTTCGGACTCCAGGTTAGAAAGCAATCTGATTTCTTCGATTGTTTTGTCCGGCAGATTTTGAGACTCATCGATGATTAACGCGATGCGCCTCCTCTCGGCAAATTGTTTCAGCAGGAACTCCTGAAAAACATTGAGCATTTCAGCTTTATCCATGCCGTCTACCGGGATTTCGAATTCATGGCATATCATTTTGAGAAACTGTTTGGGCTGGACAAGAGTATGATTGACGACAGCAACCTGGATATTTCGCCCGAGTTTGCGTAAGAGAAAATTGATCAGTGTTGTTTTACCGGAGCCGATTTCACCTGTAATGACGACAAAACCTTTGTTTTCGGTGATGGCGTATTCAAGGTGGGTGTACGCCTCCTCGTGGCCCCGACTCATGAAGAGATAATCGGGATCAGGTGTCAGGTTAAATGGTTTTTCCTTGAAGCCGTAATACGATTTGTACATGTGCCAATTCTTGTGTGATTACTGTTTTGTTTTATTGAGCATTGTTCCGATTATTGGCCTGTCCCGTAAAAGATCCATGGCACCTTTCAGCTCCTCCCTGGTCGTTTTCTCCGCTTCGACTACCATTAAAATACCATCAACGAAACGGGAAAGAACCAATGGATCCGCGCTGGTCAGAAGAGGAGAACTATCGAAGATAATAAACCGGTCGGAATAACGTTCCTTCAGTTCCCTGACCAGAGACTCCATCCGGGGAGAGCCTAAATACTCGGAAGAGTTTGGTAACGGTTTGCCACCGGGAAGGACAACCAGTCTTGGCATTCCCGGATTTACCAGAAGATCATGAATTTCTGCTTTTCCTCGCAGATAATCGGAGAGTCCTTTATCGCTGTCAAAACCCAGTAGATTATGTATGGAAGGTTTCCTCAGGTCGGCATCTACGAGAAGGACAGTACCATCTATCTGTTGAGAAAGAGCGATGGCGAGATTGATGGCTGTGACCGTTCGTCCCTCACCGGGGTTTGCGCTGGCAATAAGGAGGCTGTTCCCGCCTGCATCCCTTAAGTAAGTTAATATCCGGGTACGGAGAATTTTTAGCTGATCCGCAACTACATTTCCATGACAGATGGAGATTATTTTGTTTTTCTCAAGGTTTTGAAAATCAATATGTTTAATTTTTGTATGGACATAAGAAGGATCTACCTTTTCAAAGGGTTTTTCCTGTTTTATGACCGGCAGGCTTGTCACAGGAGTTGACCTTCCTTCGTCTATTACAAGATCTTCAAAATGATCCTTCCTGGCTTCCTTAGCTTTTTCCAGGGCTTTTTTGAGTTTACTCATGTAAGGCTTCCTTCAAAATATTAGTTAAAGGGGATCCGGTTGGTTTACATTTTTATCATTACTTTCCGCTGGATTTTCAACCATATAATATCCAGAGGCATGACAAATATATGTATTACGATTAATGCCGCAATCATTACACCAACGGCTGACAAACCACCTATAATCATCTTTTTTCGCTTGCGCTTTATTTCTTCTTCGCTTTCTATTAAAGGAATGACAGATAATACAGGGATATCTCCAAGGCCGTCAAGCTCGCTTGCCTTCTTGATTGAGTGGTCCATATTTTCCTGAACGAACGCGAGACCCGCGCCGGCACCGAGGGAGAGAAACAACCCCATGAGCATAATTTTTCGCCTGTCCGGTTTTTCAGGAGCTTCCGGTTTCGCGGCCGGTTCTATGATGGTAAAACGTTCACCATGCTGGGTTTCTTCCATTCCCTTGGAAACCCGTGCCTCCATCAGCTTGCTCATGACTTCATTGTACTTTTGCTTTGAATTTTCGTAATCAGCCGTCAGACTGGCATATTCTTTTTCGACACGTGGAGCGTTTTCAATTTTTTTCTGATAATAATTCATTTTTTTCTTGATGCGGATTCTTTCATCGAAGAGGTGATTGATCTCTATATTGATCGATTCTATCTGTGTTTTAAGACTCATATAGGCGGGACTTCTCTCCCTTTGATTAGTAAGCCCGGAGGCCGCCTTGTCTTTTTCAGAATTCTGTATTTCTCTGGAAAGGCTTGCCACTTCTCTTGAAATCTTGACAACATCAGGATGTTGTGGACCTAACCTGGTTTTCATAGTTACAAGACGATTTTTTAAATCATTGAGGCGTTCCGTATCACCGGAAGAGACTTTCGTTTCCCCTTCCCGGGCTTCCAGTTCATGGACCTCTTTCTTTAGCCTTACAATATCGGGATGTTTGTCTGATAAGCTGGTCTGAAGGTTGATAAGCTGCAGACGAAGAGACTTAAGACGTTCTTCCCGGGTTCCCCCGGATACTATTGTTCCTCCTGCCGTCACAACGGGTCCCGAAAGATCTACATTGGCAATTTGCCCTTCCAGGTAAACCTTTCTTTCCTTGAGGGAGCTGAGCTGCATATTAGCCTGGTCAATGTCCCGGCTCAACTGATCCATTGCACGAACATTGATGGTGTTGTACTCAGGAAGTTCACCAAGATGGGCTTCCTTGAATTTACTGATTTTGCTCCCGTATCCATTAATTTGCTCTTTGAGGTGATTCAATTCCTGCTGCAGGAACTCGGTTGTGCGTGTGGCCTGGGCTTCTCTTTTTTTCAGATTTTCCTCGAGGTAGAGGGAAGCAATGACATTGGCGACCTTCTGAACAGTTGTCGGGTCTTTACCCTCATATGAAAGGGTAAAGGCAATGGTGGCATCTCTACTCCCTCTTCCGCCGGCCTGGATAGTTTCCAGAATAATATCTTTCCGCATTTTTGTGAGAACTACTTCCGTGGCGTATTTTTCCCCCATGTCAGGGTACAGGTTAAATTGATTGATAATTTTTATCAGATTGGAGCGGCTTAGAATCTGCTGGGTAATAGACTGAAGACGCTGTTCCACATAACCCGTCACTGTGGACTTTACATATTCCTGGGGAATCTGTTGTGACTCAACGAGAATCGTTGACTTGGAAACATAAATCGGCGGCAGGGTAAAGGCTACTATAACCACGATTATAAAAACCGGTATGGAAGATAACAGGAAAATTTTTATCCGTCTTCTGATTAATCCTTTTAGTTCACTAATGTTTTCCATTAAAAGATGTTCCTTTATTCATATTGCGCAGTTTCACTTAATACCGGGCCGATTGCCTCAAGGCAATAGGTTTTAATAAGCAACAATGGTGCCATGACCAATGCTCAAGGCCGAATATTTGATCATTTATCCGTGATTTACAGAAAACTACCACTTTTGCGGGAAATTGAAATTCAGGGTGAGCCATGCCATGTTTCGATCCAGATCACGGTCATCTGTTAACATTTTGTCATGTTCGTTTGAATAACTGTATCCAAGTGCCAGCGAATGATTCTCTGTAATCATGTAATTCAGAGAAGGCGTCACTTCATAATATCTTGTGTCTTCATTCTGGGATGTGCCTTTCGATTTAGTGAAATAGAGAGAACCAGCCAATTGTATACTGAACCTGCTCGTCAGCATTTTGCTGCCCGACAGAAAAAATCTGTTTACTTCAACATTTTCACCCTCGGCGGTATAATCAAGATCACGTGAGTAGCCTAAACTCGCGGAGGCGGTCTGCCAGGATTTATCAAGGCTGACGTCTGCGGTCCAGCCCCAGTCATCGTCGGAGCGGCCCGAGGGAAGTTCTTCCGTCTCTGTATAACGAACACCGGCTGCGGCGCTGCCCGTGAATGTTTCCGTAAATGTATGGGCGAGGCCAAGGGAAAGTCCGTAGCTGTCGATTTTGTCTTCATCAGAGTCTGTATTTCTATAATAAGGCCTCAGTGTCAATACATCGAGACGGTTATTGAATGAATAATTGAAAGGGAGAGAGACGGAATGACCGTCCGAATCAGTATAATCAACTAGATCATAATCCGTTTTCATGTAACTGTAATCAAGGCCCATATCAGCAACTTCACTTATCTGAAAAGACAGACCGCCGCCCCCGCCATAGTGCTCACGTTCCGACCGCAGTTCCACAATGCCTGTTTCCTGGAGTTCCGTATCGAGGGTTGTGTCTTTAACATAGAAACCATTAGCCCTGATGCTTAATCTTTCAAACATTCGATACGATGCATCCAGACCGTAATTTTGCCTTTCATTGTCCTGGTTCGTCTGATCCATATACCGGACAACATCAACAACAGCCCGGGCTCCGAAGTTCAGACGATCGGTGGCGTAGCCGAATGTGAGACCGGGGCTTACAGTCCCGATATAATCATCCTGTTTATTCGTTCTGGAAAAATCAATGTTATCGTTGTACTCGCCCCTGAGGCTCAATGAAGGTGTAAGGGTGACATCTGCAGCGAATGCTGCGCCAAATGGTGTAACAAGAAAAAGTAAAATGATGAAAACTGTATAATATTTGGAATGCATGGTTTAACCTCCCTAATTAAAATAAATACGAAATTCGAATATCGAAATACGAAACAAATACGAAATTCGAATGTTCAAATGTTATAAGTGTTATTTACTCTTCTGCAATATGGCGCCGAAAATATTCATAAGTTCGGTAGATTCTTCTATTAAGTATTTCCGATCATTTTCATGATCGTGTTCGTCGTTCGTGTCTATCAATTTTAACCAGTATCGACTTTCCTTGGCCTCTTTACGACAGATTTTTATTCTCATCACGAAGTCTTTTTTGCTGAGAGATTCATTTGCCTCTATATAGTTGGCTCCAACGGAACCTGATGAACGAATTAGTTGTTTCCCGTCTTCAATATTTGCTGTAGTTTTACGCAATTTCTTTACTAATACTCTTGAATTCTTTGCAAAAGATAGAGTTCGATCTTCAAGGTCATATGGTTTTGAATTTCGATATTTTGTCATTAGAATTTGTTTCATATTTCGACATTCGTATTTCGGATTTAAAATCAATCATGTAATGATTGATTTTTATGGTACTACAACGACGTCTCCTCTTTTGAGGAATATGTTTTGTTCCAGGTTCTTTCCTTTCTTAACTTCATTATAGTCGAAGGGTATCTTTATGGATTTGCCCTTTTCCTGGCGAAGGATGATAATGTTGCCGGGAGAAGCGAATGCGTTCAAATCACCGGCCATGGCGAGAAACTGCATTACGTTTGTTTTCAAGTTGATCGGGTATTGTCCCGGGGTGTTTACCTTGCCGACGGCATAGGCTGTCATGCTGCTGGCATTTAAGACCAGGACAGTGACTGTCGCGTCAGTCACATATTCATTCAGTTTCTTTGAAACAACATCTCTGAGTTTGGTTACAGTCAGTTCGGTTACATCAATATCCCCGATAAGAGGGAAGGCAATAATACCATCGGGTGGTACGATCATCTGACGGGTGAGAGTTTCGTCCTTCCAGACAGAAATCTCAATAGAATCACCGGGTCCTATCTTATATCTGCTTTCTTCCGCGAATATCGCCGTATTATTAATGGCAAATGAAGCCAAAAACAAAAGCAGGACAAAAAATACTGTTTTTTTCATTGAAACATCCTCCTTCTTTTCGGGGTCACATCTTAAATATTAATTATTCACTATTTAAACTAAACGTC
>CAZGAK010000084.1:0-7525 GCA_964523565.1 uncultured Syntrophaceae bacterium
TTCGAACACGCATTGTCGGTGAATGATTCCATCAACCTTATTAGCAGAGAACAAAGTTATGTTTGACATAACAACCAGGGAAAGAGATTTTCATGAGGCGCGATCCAGTACTTGTGGTTGGAACCACACCGGACTATGTGTTAAAGATTCACGGAAGATATCCTGAAGATACAGTCTTTATTACTGACACCAGTTTCCAGACGGATTCTCTTCTTAGAACAATCGAGGAACCTGCTCTCCTCTTCGCCTCCCTTGAAAATTTTGGAGAGACCCTGCAATCAGTTTGTCAATATCTGTCCGTCAACAAGCTTTCTCCCCGGGGTATTGCCTGCTTTGACTGCGAGTCTCTGATCGCGGCAAGCAAGCTGGCTCTTCATATAAAAGTGCCGTTTCCTGCACCGGACGCTGTCGCCAAAACGAGGAACAAGTTCGAATCAAGAAGAATATGGAAAGACGCCGGGCTTCCCTCCCCGCGAGCCGCTCTCACTTCGGAATTGGAGGAAACCCTGGAATTCTTTCGCTGTGTCAAGAAGAATATTGTGTTGAAACCGGTTTCCGGAAGCGGGAGTGAACTTCTATTCCACTGCAAGGATGAAGAAGAAATTATAAGATCAGTCCGGGTTATGAAGGAGGAACTTCCCAAACGGAGGCTAAAACCTCTTTTCAGGATGATTTCCGTTAATCCCGGGGTAAATCTCATCGACCCATGCGGTTCATGGATCGTTGAAGAGTTCATCTCCGGATCTGAATTTAGCTGCGATTTTATACTTCGGGACGGACAGATAACAATCCTGAGGGAGACGGGAAAGATAAAAGCTCCTGACCAGACATTCGGCTCAATCCTCGCGTATACATTTCCCCCCTTATATCCGGAAGGTTTCGTTCTGAAAGACCTGCATAATGTACTGAAAGGGGCCTCAACTTCCCTGGGTTTTACCTGGGGTTATTTCATGGCTGATTTTATCATCACCAACGGCGGCTATCCGGTTATTATAGAATTGACGCCAAGACCAGGCGGTGATTCCATCCCCGACCTTGTGGAAATCGCCACAGGAAATGATCTTCTTGGAACATATCTCGACATCGTTTCCGGCAAATATAGCCCGTTAGAAACATCAGACATGCCACCTGAATCATTCGCGAGCATAAATCTTTACGCTCCCGGGGAAGGCGTAATTACCTGCCTTGATCCATCCCGGATTCTCTCCCTTCCATGGGTCAAGGCGGTATTCCTCAAGAAAAAAGTGGGGGACAAAATAATCCTTCCCCCTGATGACTACGACAACAGACTTCTGGGATACTGTGTTGTTGCTCCTGAATCGGACAGCAATCTGATCTCTATATACCATCAACTTAACAAGTCTCTCAGGATCTCCATTAAGAACGATAAGCAGTCATAAACCTGACAAAAGAAATGATAAAAAGCATGCACGAAGCTAACCGGAAAAATACCGAAAAGCCTGATCAACTATCTGTTCCAAAAAGGTACAAAGAGACCATATCGAGACTGGTTCCTCTTTTCATCAGAGCGCTAAAGAGCCGCGAAAAGGTTCTTCCCAAAACGGTTCTTCATCAGTACCTGAATTCCATATTGGATAAAAGAGAAATTCTCCTGGACAGTGCTTCACGATTTGGAACCCCCCAGTATTTTTTTGACGAGCCATCTCTGTCCCTGCAAATAGCCGGTTTTCACTCAGCTTTTTCAAAGCACTTTGATAGATATCGTGCGTTTTATGCTGTGAAGAGCAACTCCTTTGAGGGGATTTGCAATCATGTTGTGGCCGAGGGCATGGGCCTTGACGTGTCGAGCGGGATCGAGCTTTCCATGGCACTCTCCATGGATTGCCGGGATATCATCTTTAGCGGACCCGGAAAGACCGATGAAGAGCTCATACTTGCCATTCAAAATCGGAAAAGAGTAACCCTGCTTCTGGACAGCATGGGAGAGTTGCAAAGACTGTCAAAACTCCTGAAACGGGAAAGGGGTATCCGTGACACACTGAAAGTGGGAATACGTGTCCGCAGTAATCATGGGGGGGGATGGGACAAGTTTGGAATTCCCATTAAAGATCTGGCCGAGATGTTAAGAAAATCCATGGCGGTGGAAGGAGTGGAACCCTGCGGTATCCAGTTCCATACCAGCTGGAATCTTGATCCGACTGCGCAAATCAGAATGATAAAAGAAATAGGTTCCTATATCCGCCAGCACGTACCAGTGAGCTTATGGCAATCTTTCAGGTTTCTTGATATCGGGGGAGGCTTCTGGCCCGAACAGGGTGAATGGCTCAATCCACAAAATACCCTCAAGGGAAAGCTTATTCAACTACTCGAACCAGGCGCCCGATTCAGATCAAGACATTACTATCGCAAGTCCAGACCGCTTCACTATTTCGCAAGGGAAATTGCCGCGGCACTTTCACTCCAGGGGCCCCCTTTATCTGACCTCGAGATCTGGATGGAGCCCGGCAGGTGGATCTCAACCCCCGCTATGCATATCTTGCTCAAGGTGATCGACAAGAAGGACTCTCGGACAGTAATTACTGACGGCGGCATAAATCTCTTAGGATGGGAACGCCCTTTGACCGAGTTCGTTCCTGTCATTAACCTTACAAAACCTTCTTTAAAGGAGGTTCCTCTCAAAATTTTTGGTTCTCTCTGTGCGCCCTATGACATCTGGGGAACATCAGTTTTCGGTAATGGAATTGATACTGGCGACATTCTCGTTATTCCGGATCAGGGCTCCTATACTTACTCATTGAGACAATCGTTCATTAAACCCCTGTCTAAGGTGATACGATACAACGGAAGCTTCCTTGAAGAGGTTGCTTCCCGGGGTCAGGTTTCAACATTTGACACCCCCCTACCTGAATAAAAAAACCCCGCTCTCTTTTGAAAACGGGGTTTCAATAATTATCCCATAGCAACCTTCTTTTGTTAAGGGTTGGTAATTTTTCTCACTTTTCGTATGCTCTCGTGTAGATCGGAAAAATCTACATTCATTCATATAGGCTATACCTTGAAAGGTCAAGGGGGTATCATTAATGAGAGTCAATTTTTGAAGTATGGCGGCAAACTGTCAATACCCTTTGTTCTCAGGAAATTGCTGATACTATTAAACGAATATCATGAAATAACAGTGTATTTTTTGAAGAGCTATAGCACTGTCTTCAATTTCTGCACTGACATTTCAGGCAGCAGATACTGGGGGTTTTTTAAACACCTTTTCCATATTTTACCTACAAAACGTGAGGATTGGTTTTCTGACCCGCCGGATGCCGGATACGTCATGGATGATGTTCCTCAACCACCAATAAATGACGATCACCCGCATCCCATACCATATGTTGTGGTCATTATTCCATTGACTCACAAGGCCGTTTTTCTTATACTCCCTTCACGAAAAAGGAAGTTCTTATAAGACCATTCATAGCACGGTAACGTCAAACCGGTTTTTTACGAAACTGTCATGTTTAATCCAGCAGAAAGGGAGGAAGAAGAATATGAAGAAGTATATATTAATATCCATAATACTCTTGGCAGTTATGATTTCCGCCGCGCAGGCCGGCCCTGTCGTAACCAATAAAGTAATCCTTACGAAGAAAACGGGAACATATATGGAAGTTCGGCATATTGTCCTGCGTGGGACCAACGAGGAAATCGGAAAGGCACTTGGTGGCATCGCACAGGAATGGCTCGGTGTTAAGCTTGGCCGTTATGCCGCACCGATTTATGCCAAAGCTCGACGGTTGTATATGGAAAAGAACTATCCCTTTCTGCTGGATCGTATGAAAGGCGTAGCGAAATCGTATAACCTGTCTCCGGCGGATGACACGTATGTTCCGAGCTATCTGGTATATGATCTGGCTCCTTTAGCCTGCTCGGCAATTTACTTTCCGGCAAGTTCCACAACCAATGGACACGTCCTTCTGGCCCACAATATGGATTTCTATATAACGACATTGAGAGTGATGTTCGGGATGAAGTCTGTCGAAGGAGAGCATAATCTCTTTTCGAGAAATTTTATCATGGAACTTTACCCGGACAAGGGGTATCCATCACTCGTTGTCGGCGCTCTCGACTTAATGAACGGGTTTCAGAGTGGGATGAATTCCGAAGGTTTGATTGTGGCGATGCTGGCAGATAATGATGCTCCTGCAAACAAAACCCCTTCTCCGCTCGGGGACAACACAGGCGGTTTAAACATTTTACAGATGGCACGGCTTATTCTGGACACCTGTGCTACGGTTGAAGAAGCAAGGATTGCGATTCTCAATAATAAACTAACCCTGGGGTTTGAACCTGCTCATTTCCTGATCGGCGACCGTTCCGGCAAATCTTTTATCTATGAAACATCATCCAGGGATTTTACCGATCATTTTACCGGCAACAACGGTAAACCGCAGATAATGACAAATCATTCCGTTCATCTTTACCGGGACGTTAACAAATTCCCGTCTTACTCTCCGAAGGCAACTTACAACAGTTTCTACCGGTACCGCACTCTCTACGATTTCCTGCGAAAGCACCGGGGAAAGATCTCTCCGGATGATGCGAAGAGGGCTTTAAGTTCAGTGTACGCTCATACTGTTGACGCCGATGAGGGCGCCGCATTCCCGATTCCCTGCCGGACATTCTGCCCCATGGTGTATGACATCGACGAACACTCTCTTGAAGTGAAATTCTATCTGAAGGATGGGCCAATAGATCCCAAAACGGGCGATCCCACACTGATTTTTTCCAGACCCTTCAAGTTTAAGCTGAAGGTGAATAAATAAAAATCGTAACATTTTAACTATTAAAAAGGGGGGGGTAAAAAATATGATTACAATGCAAACACCCTTTAAACTGGGTATTATATTTCTTCTGTTACCGGTTCTGCTTTCTGTTGCCGGTTGCTCCACACTTTCCGGCACTAAAAAAGTAGGCGATATAAATATGGAGTACCGGACCCTCGGCAGTGGATATCCGCTTATTATGATCATGGGGTTCAGCGGGACCATGGATCTCTGGGCTTCCAATGTACTCGATGCACTTTCTTCACATTATAAGGTAATCATCTTTGACAACCGGGGGATGGGGGGAACAAACGCTGGCAGCCGTAAATTTACAATCGAACAGTTCGCCGATGATACGGCCGGATTAATGGAAACGCTTGGAATAGACCGCGCATACGTGCTTGGCTGGTCAATGGGCACTGAAATAGCGCAGGAGCTAACGTTACGCCATCCCGAAAAGGTAACCAGGCTGGTTCTCCATGCAGCAGACTGTAGCATGAAAGCCTTTCCGCCGTCTCCGGATGTCCTGGAAAAAATGAGTGACACATCGGGAACCCCTGAAGAACAGGGTAAAAGGCTGATCAGCTTATTATTTCCGCAGAATTGGATAAAGAATCATGTGGATGATATTAAAAAGTTGTTTTCTGGTCGAATGCGTGATTCCTCACCGGAAAATATTGAACGGCAGGGCAGTGCCATGTATAGCTGGAAGGGAAGTTGCGACCGCCTTTCTCAGATAAAGTGTCCGACCCTTCTCATCACAGGCACGGATGACATTTTGACGCCGCCGCAGAATTCTTACATGATGGTTGATAAAATTCCCGGCGCCAAACTGGTCACTCTGGAAAATGGCGGTCATGGCGTAATGTACCAGTACCCGGAAAAATTCTGCGATGCAGTAATTGACTTTCTGAAGTAGGCTTAAGATGTTGGCAAACTGTCTGAACTCTATGACTTCATTTAAACAATAACGCTATCAAACGAATATCTGAAAAATTTGGATGCTGTTTTTTTCATCAGCATTATAGCAGTGCAAATAAAAATTTCAATCTATTCTTGAGAAATAAGTATGTTGCTTTATGAGGAAAAGAAATTATGGGATCAAAAACAGAACGGAGTAAGACGAGGGTAAAAGGCTTCAACGATGCGGAGATGGACTTTCAGCTCATTCGCCAACTCGGATCGACGGCGTACGGCGGCGCATCCGTCGGTGAGTGTCTGGCTGTCGCAGACCGGATCAAAGACGGTATTCCCGCAAACTGGGTAGAAGAATTTGCAGAACTTGCCCGGAGACAGAAGACTGATGCTGCCAAGAGAGCTGCAAGGGGTCATACAATCAGCGCCCGTGAGCAGTATCTCAAGGCGTGCAACTCTTACCGTGCCGCCGAATATTACACACCTTACCGGGACTCAGTGCACCGGGAGCTGGGCATCAAGAGCCGACAGTGCTTCGAAGAAGCGATGAGATATGCCGATCACACCTGTGAAACAATCCAGCTATCTTTTAAATCCATTACATTGCCCCTCTATTTTATGTCCCCGTCACAAAACGGAAACAAGCGTAAAACCCTTCTCATTGTCAGCGGTTTTGACGGTACCACGGAAGAAGAATACCTTCAGACAGGCTATGCCGCCCTGCAAAGGGGATACAACATCCTGCTCTTTGCGGGCCCAGGGCAGATGGATACCCTCCGGTTCCACCCGGATACGTGCTTTGAACCTGATTTTGAAAAACCTGTGGAAACGATACTGGACTATGTGACCGGCAGAGGCGATGTGGATACCAAACGGATAGCGTCGCTGGGTATAAGCTTCGGAGGATATTTCGCAACTCGTGCCGCATCCCGGGAACCACGGATAAAAGCCCTGATAGCCAACTCTCCCATCTTAGATATTCATAGCTATATGACCGGTTTCATCGGGTTTGATCCGGCCGAAATGCCCGATGCGGAAGATTTCGGCCCCCAAGACCTGCCCGCTATTCCCGATGAGATCATGTCTCAACAAATGAAGGAAATGGCCGCCAATTTGATGGGCCGCTTCGGACAGGCATCTTTCAAGAAAACATACCAGTATATGTACGAATTCAGCATTGGGAAAGCCCTGGCAAATATTACATGTCCATGCTTTGCAATGGCCGGGAGTGGAGAAGGGGGAGAACCGCAGAGACAGTTCACAGACTTTTGCCACGGTGTCTCAGGTTCGGTTTCTTCGTATCTTTTCTCTCAGGAAGAAGGGGCGGATTCCCACTGCCAGGTAGGAAATCTCTCTTTTTCAAACGCAGTCTACCTCGATTGGCTGGATGAGCTTTTTGATTGACGAGAAACGACCTGACAATCTCTGATTTTAGTTGCCATATCTTCTCAGCTGAGAAGGGAAGAAAAACTTTTACGGCAGGAAACACATACCTTGAAATTTTTTAGTTTCGTTTTTTCGAGGGCGTATAGCACTGTCATCAACATAAAAAAGTGATGATGTGATTTTGACATTACCCTCTGTGAAAATTTACTGTGGAGTTTGGATACAATAGAAATATCGTAACAAACCTTTTTATTCGCTTGATTTTCAGACTTTTTGATTATACGTTAATTTTGTTGATTTATGATGAATTTCACAGTTATTTTGGAGCCTTGTTCCATAGCTGCTGTAGTCTTAATTTCTTTACCGTTGTGATGGCACCTTTTAAACCTAAACTTTTTGGTTCATCTCCGAAAAAGTTGCAGATGAATGAATAAAAAAATGGACATTAC
>CAZGAK010000085.1:0-6988 GCA_964523565.1 uncultured Syntrophaceae bacterium
TCCACATACTGAATGCATAATTCACGGGTCGGGACAATTATCAGGCCCTGTATGGCGTTTTTCGCGGTATCGATTTTCTGAATAAGCGGGATTGCGCAGGCAGCCGTCTTTCCTGATCCCGTCTCCGCGAGGGCGCAGAGATCCCTTCCGGACATGATGACAGGATAGGTAGCCTCCTGAATAGGGGTCATCTCCTCATACCCCATATTCTCAATTGCTCTGAGGATCTTTGGAGGGAGTCCAAGTTCACGGAACTTTATGCTTTCCTTCTTTTTCTCTGCCGGAGCTTTCCTTTTTCTTTCCGTTGATCTTTCCTTTTTTTTCTCGACTGAGTGTGTTTTTTCCTTCTCTGCTGTGTGTTGTTGCTCTTTCTTTCCTGAAATGAAGCTTATAAAAGGTCTCAGGGTCTTGAATAGATCAAATTTCATGTACGTCGTCCTTCCATGTGTAACGGTATAAGACCTTTGCAAAATGTTCGATTTCGTTCAAGTTCAAGGAAGGCGAAAACTTTAACCGCAGGAATACATTGAGTATTTTGAGGATTAAAATTTGAGCCTGACGCCGAAATTGGGCGAAAGGGGACGTTTTGCAAAGGTCTTGGTATCTTCAGCCCCTTTTCTAACCTTATCACAATCTGCTCTTCTTTACGCGACATTATTTCCCTGAGCTGAACAGAAAAGTGGCTTTTTCTCTCCGCCTTTATTCCAAACGATTTTTGCGCCGTATATAAAGCGTCTTGGAAGCCCGGGCGACCACCGTTCCATTCCCATCGGTAATATCGATCAGAAGCTGGGGAAGATATTTTTCTCCGGCGGCGGTATTTTTCTCAATCTCTTCTATTATCTGATCATCAATCATGAAATGAGCGCTGATCGTTCCTCTCGCCGGGGATAAGAATTCTATGGTCGCCGCCTTGTCCCAGACAATATAATCGCGACCGAGAACATGCATGAGCATCAGCATGTAAAATGGATCGATCATAGCATACAGGCTGCCACCGAAGTGAGTGTTCACGTAATTTCTGTTGTAGAACCGTAGTTTCATCGTTACAGTCACTTCCCGATAATCCTCGGAAATATGTGTCACCCGAATTCCCGTCCCCCAGTATGGAGGATACCAATTGATCAACGTTTTCAAATTCTTACTTTTCATTGCATTTCCTTCATCAGCATCATCATGAAAATCTGTTCTCCCGGTTAGAACATCCCTCAATCCATCGTATGCAAAAAACGGCCATTCGATCACTGGGGAAATAGGGGAAACTTCCCATATTATTCCCCTTTTTTCTTTTTCGGACGTCCTGCTTTCTTCGGCAACAGGCTCCTGCCAAGTTTCTTTTCGAGTAATTGTGTGAAACTTACACTGCCAAGAGGTCTCCCTGTCGTTGTTGCATTCCTTATCGATTTTTCTATTTCTTTGTCATCATTCCTCAAAAATTCCCTATAGGCTTGTACGTTATCTCCCTCAAGCCAACCTTTACCAGTCAGGATTGAGTCCTTAAAGCCTGAAACATGGGCCTTGCAACTTGACCATTTGTAATCCTCGGCTCTTTGAACAAGGCCGACTCTCACGGGATTGCGTTCGATATACCTCACAACTGCCCACAAATAAGTTTCATCTTCTACTATTGCGGAAAAGAAACGGTTCTGCCATAGCCTGCCGCTCCTTTTATATTTACGGTTTATATGCTGCGTGTATACCAGATTGGTGCTGCCCATCCCTCTGGCAAGTGATTCTTTTCTCCTGGGAACTGAAAGAATGTGAACATGGTTTGTCATAAGGCAATATGCCCAGATATCAAATTCCCATTGCTGGCTGTATCTGCTCAAAGCCTTTAGGTAAAACTCCCTGTCTTCATTATCAAAAAATGCAGATTCTCTGTTGTTTCCACGCTGTGTGATATGATGAGGATAATCTATGACACAAACTCTTGCTATTCTTGGCATGCTTCGAAATTATACCGATAATGCTCAAATGTCAATATTAATATGGGAAGTGTCCCTATATTTCCTATATTTCCCTATATTTCCCATATTTCCCCTATATTTCTCCGGGGGTGAAAGCATTATACGTTTTTTCGGGTTCGAAGAAAAAATAACTTGACTTATATCGAAAACACTATATAGTTCCCTTTGTTAAAAGAGTACTCTCGCAATAGACAGTCGGCAGGGTACGGTAAAGTTAGGATTGAAACATTTTTAGGTACAAACTTAGACAGATGAATTTTCAAGCTTCGAGTTTTTTCGTACATGTAGGCGATCCAACTTTAGAAAAATCAGGAAAGGAGGATTGCTAAGATGTGTAAAGGTACCGTAAAATGGTTCAATGAGAGCAAAGGTTTTGGCTTCATCGAAAACGATGAAGGTGGCGATGTATTTGTTCATTACAGTGCTATTCAAAGCGAAGGCTTTAAGGTCTTGTACGAAAACCAGCGCGTGACGTTTGATATTGAGCAGGGCAACAAAGGCCCGGCAGCTGCTAACGTCAAGCCTGCATAAGTATTGATCTCAACAAAAAAAGGCACTCCATGGTCACAACTGGCTTCGGAGTGCCTTTTTTGTTTTCCGATATTTAACAACATGAGGAGGAGATTCATGAGAGGGGCAAGGGTGGGATGTTACCCGGATGCTTCTCGTTTCACTTCATACAGGTGAACATCCTGCTGTGGAAATGGAATGGAAATACTTTCGGCATCGAAACGCTCTTTGATTTTTTCTTTCAGATCAAAGAATAAAGTCCAGTAGTCCCCTGTCCGAACCCAGGGGCGAACAGCAAAGTTCACGCTGCTGTCGGCAAGCTCTAAAACACCGATTGTCGGTGCAGGATCCTTCAGGATTCGATCTTCATTTTTAAGAATATCATATAATACTTCTTTCACTTTTTGAAGGTCATCGCTGTAGCTCACTCCGATGACCAGGTCCAGGCGTCTGCTATCTTTGGCTGAATAATTGACTATATTGTCTCCTGTTATCTTGGCATTGGGAACAATGATTATTTTGTTATCTGGGCTTTTGAGCACAGTCGTAAATATGCTGATTTCTTCAACCGTACCCGCGGCTCCCGCTCCCTCGACATAATCACCCACCTTGAAAGGACGGAAAATGATCATGAGAACACCAGCAGCAAAATTTGCAAGTGATCCCTGAAGCGCAAGGCCGATAGCAAGACCGGCGGCACCAATAATCGCAATAAATGAAGTGGTCTGAATGCCAAGTTGATTGAGAGCCGCTATGACGACAATTACGATTAATGCAACATACGTTATATTGCCAACAAACTTAACGAGGGCCTCATCCACCTTTCCTTTCGTCATCATTCTTTCAACAAGATTCCTCAGCAGCTTTGCAATCCAGCGTCCCACAATGAAAATTGCCACCGCAGCAACAATTTTAAGGCTATAAAACGCTGCCCACTCTTGTAACTTAGGAATAATATTACTTAAATCCATAACGTTCCCCCTTTCTGCTATTTTTACTATTGGGTTATTCGAAAAATATAGGGGATTGACTCCTGCATGTCAATGAGAGATTGGCCATAAAATTTTGTAAATGCTTGAGATACTGTCAAGGATAGCTGATTTAATCTTCATGATAGGGCTTGCATTTTTATACGTTTCTGAAATAACGGCTGAGAAGCCCTGAATTTGAAAAACTGAGGCAGTCCACGATTTACCCCAGTCATATCAGCACGGGGGGTGGTTCGCTTTCTCTGAATTTTTTATTAATTCTCAGGAAATAGTTAATTCTCAGTGGATCTTCTGCTATATGCATACTGTCAATATCCTTCTCCGGAATTGCCCGTGCAAACTCCAAAATATCTCGTTTATTCCGATGTATTAATTGCCAGTCATATACATATTCCATGACGAATCTGAGATCTCTGGGATTGTTGAGGCTGAAGTTACCAATAATCAATGAACCACCCGGCTTTACCAACTCAAACAGATTCTTCGTCAAAGCAAGGGTGCCTTTGCCGTCATCCAGCGGAAAGGTTTTTATGTAATCGAATAAGCCTGCACTGTAAACCAGATCAAATTCTTCTTTTTTTAAAAAGATCAATTCATATTTCATGAAACACATAAGAAGATTCATGCCTTTAAAATCTTTACTGGGATGACAGAATCTCTCCATTAACTTTCGCGGCCGTGCCGTAAGGTAACTTCCTGAAATGATTTGAAAAGCATTCGCAAGAGCATACCTGAAGCGGGGATCCTGACCTGACACATCAAATGTTTTCAACGTATCCATATCATGGTCGAGAGCAACGAATCGGAATCCATTTTCTCTGTAAGCATTGAGGATCTCTACCATTTCCTGAGCGGGACCAGCAGCCAAACTGAGAATATTTCCACCATTTCTACCATTTGTTCTTATAATTTTTTGAGTTAAGTATTCTTTTCTGCTTCTCACTGCCTGACACGCTTTTGTGGATACTGCGTGTTTATGTAAAAACATTCCAAAGGGCGTCTTCCCCTCAAATTGATTTCGATAAATAAAACTCATCATAACGGCATCACCGGGATAGCCATTAGGTTTGTTCATTATCCTCCAATAGAACGGGGCCTCCTGAATGATTTCATAATACTCAGTATCCCGGATGAAATTTTGATGAGCCTCTTTCTGCTCTTGATTGAAATTACAGACAATACCTCCCAATTTATCCATAAGTTCAAATCGCCAGGGTTCGAATGTTTGAAGCTCTTCACACAGATGTTCCTCCAGATCCTGATTTTTCTCAGAGAATGAATTTAATTTCTCTCTGATGTGAATATGCCCCTTCTCTAGCTCACGAAAAGTTCTTTTAAATTCCTTATCAATCTTCACTGCTTAACCCCCACTTTACAGGCTTTCGATCCTGTGTTAATGGCATTTCGAAAGAGAATGCATAACCCTTGCTTATTCTCTCAATCAGAACCCTCGGCAGAAGAAAAATGATCCTCTTTTTATCATACAAAATAATTCGTGCCCGCCGCATTCTCTCGTTTGCCCGAATCAAGGATTTCTCTAATTTTGTGTGACATCTTATTGATGTCAAAGGGCTTCTGAATAAAGCCATCACATCCTCGATTTAGTATTTCGACAGCTTTTCCGAAAACACTGTAGCCGCTTGACAACAGAACCTTACCGTTGGGATTTATATCTTTCAGAATATCGTAGGTCTGGCTGCCGCCGAGACCCGGCATAATCATGTCAAGAATAACCATATCGATTTTGCGCCCGTTTTTTCTGTAAATCTCAATGGCCTCTTCCCCGCTTTTGGCTACAAGTACCTGATAACCCAGCTCTTCCATCATATTGCGTGCCACATTAAGAATCATATCCTCATCATCCACGAGAAGAATCGTTTCCGAACCTTTTAAAATTTTACGCAACGTTTGCTTCTCATCATCGACTATCTCTTCGACAGAAGCGGGTAAATAGATGCAAAATTCGCTACCTATGCCCACTTCACTGAACACCTCAAAAAATCCATCATGATTATTGATAATACCATAAGCCGAGGCAAGGCCAAGGCCTGTTCCTCTCCCCGTTTCCTTGGTCGTGAAGAACGGATCGAAGATTCTTTTCTGAGTTGCTTCATCCATTCCGATTCCGGTATCCTTGACACCGACTTTCACATACTTGCCCGGCTCGAGATCGACTTTTTTCAGATTATCATCATTGAGTATAACGTTATCGGTTGTTATAGAGAGTTTACCACCAGCCGGCATGGCCTGCCAGGCATTAACAAACAGATTTAACAGAACCTGTTCAATCTGACCCCGGTCGATATTGACGACCCAGATATTACTCTTGAAATTAGTGTTTATTTCTATCTCCTTCTTTGTGCGTCCGAACATCCGTGAGGACTTTTCTATCAGTTGATTCAGATTAGTCGGCTTAACTTCATATTTTCCACCCTTGGCAAAGCCAAGAAGCTGTCGCGTCAATTCGGCACCCCTCAGGACGTATTGTTCTGTGTTCTTTATCCTTTCATAATTTGGATTACTTGAATCAATACCCAGAAGCATCAGAGAAGCGTTCCCCTGGATCCCCATAAGCAGATTATTAAAATCATGAGCAATGCCTCCTGCCAGGGTTCCCAGAGCTTCCATTTCTTGAGCATGTTGAAGTTTATTTTCCAGTTCTGTCCTCTTCTCCTCAGCTACCTTGCGTTCTTCGATTTCCTGTCTCAAATCCTCATTTATTTCCATTAATTGAGCGGTTCTCTCGTTAACAATTTTTTCCAGTCTTTGATTTGCAGTGCTGACTTTTTCCCGCTCAACTTCTAATTTTTGGACAAGAAAAAAATCGCGCCTGGTATAATACTCTATTGAATAGCAGGCAAACATTCCAACCAGGTTGGCACTGATAAAGAAGAAGTTGTTACTGATAAAAATCGGAATGGGTGTATCGGTAATCCATATAGCCGCAATTTCGTATAAAGCCACGATTATCCAACCTGCAGTCGTTGCCCAGATAAACCTTACTCTTGTAAACGTGTACCCCCATATAAATACGAGAATCAAACCAGCATAGTAAGAGTGATTTACCGGAGGCGGTATAATTGATATCATACAGATAATTGCAACACTGGAAATTACCATCGCTAACGCTACAGATATCTGAAAGTACCTTTTGAAACTTGGAAAATAGGAAAATAGAATGATGCCCAAAAGACTCGGCCAAACAATCCCAAAGCGAATAAACCAGAGATATCCTTTCATTTCCGGAACTAATTCCGCATCAAGTATCCCGAAAAAACCATATAATAAAACGCCTGCCATAAGAGACAATCTAACCATCTTTAAGGAATTGATAAAATAATCATCAAGAAAGGACTTTTCGAGATTCCCCGAAAAAGAGAGTGTCAGGGGATTCACCCCCATCTCATTTAATCCGGGTGCGGTAGCCGGCATTATAAGGTCTCTATGTGTTTGCATATTTACCCTCCGTAGAGAAAATCAACTCCTCGAGATAACTTATCGGACAATAGTGCAAATTTCTTT
>CAZGAK010000086.1:0-6259 GCA_964523565.1 uncultured Syntrophaceae bacterium
ACAACAGCAAATTAGAACTTAAATCGGTTGCGTGACTTTTTACGAATGCATCAAAATTAACCTTTTCAAAACCATATTTTCCGGTTCTGCAAAGTTCTGCATTATTTGTCAGTGCGCTGAAACAGTTACCACAGTTTTCAAATATCGTAAAGAAATAGCGGGTGATATCTTTTCGAATTGACAAGTAATGGCATAGATATTAAGTTCCTTTCAATCAATTTTTCGCCCTACGATCATGAAAAAGAGGTCATATGAAAACAGAAAGTAAGGAAGACAGGATATTCTGGGGATGGTTTGTCGTTTCCGGGGCTTTTTTCATATTAAGCATAAGTTATGGTGCCAAATATTGCTTTGGTATCTTTGTTAAGCCCATGTTTGCCGAATACCAGTGGTCCATGTCTGTTATTTCCCTCGGTGCTTCCATCAATCTTTTTATGTATGCCCTGGGAGGGATATTGTCGGGCTGGCTTCTGGACAAGATGGCTCCCAGATGGATTATGACTATTGGAGCTGTCATTACTTCAGCCGGCTTTTTCCTGACAAGTTTTGTCCGGACACCGGTTCAATTATATCTTTCTTACGGAATTTTATGCGGTCTCGGATCTGCCGGGATTGGTGTGGTTGTGAGCAGTTCTTCCGTGGGAAAGTGGTTTATCAAAAAAAGGGGTGTTGCCGTAGGTATCGCCTCTATGGGGATCGGTTTTGGAACGATGGCTCTGACCCCGGTAGCCGGTTATATTGTCAAGCACTATAACTGGCGTGACGGATTTGTGTTTTTTGGCTTTCTGGTGTTTATCATCGGAGTTGTCCTTTCACAAATCTTTATGAGAAGAACGAACCCGGAGGCGTATGGCCTGTCGCCGGACGGTGAAAAGTCCCTGCAGAATCCGTTGCAGATGGAATCTGCATCCAATATAACACCTGAAGTTTCTCTCATCCCGGTTTTAAAGAATTCTCGTTTCTGGATTTTGGTAGTTTGTTTCAGTGTTGCAGTTATGGCGGAAATGATGGCGTTTGTTCATCAGGTAGCCTATGCCATTAGTAATAATATCGACAAAATTGTTGCAGCTTCGTCTATAGGTGTCATAGGGATTGCCAGCATCTTCGGAAGATTTTTCTTCGGGTGGTTTAGTGATCGCATTCAAGATGCAAAATATTCTGCATCCCTGGGCTTTTTGGTCATGGCGGCAGGGATGTTCATCCTGTTGAAAGCAACTACTGTTAAGCTGCTGTATTTTTATGCCCTTGTTTTCGGGTTTGGTTACGGATCTCTGGCCCCCATGATGCCTGTTCTCCTTGCAGATCGATTCGGTCGATACGTTCTTGGATCGGCCTATGGATGGCTTACTTTTTTTGTGGTCGGTTTCGGAGGAAGCCTGGGCCCCCTTCTTGGAGGGATTATATACGACAAGTTCGAGTTTTATACATATGCTTGGCAGTTCAATATGATTATGTTGTTCCTTGTTGCCATTATTATATTAGCTCTGAAACCAAGAAAAGCCAGGGAAATTTAAAGTGGTCGACAGGTGCAGGTTAGGTTGATATTACGAAAACCAGCATAAAGCTGGTGGGCCGTGTCGGGATTGAACCGACGACCAACGGATTAAAAGTCCGCTGCTCTACCAGCTGAGCTAACGGCCCTCTCGTAAAATTCAGAAGATAACGTGTTTAACAAGAAGCATCTTGTATTGTCAAGCAGAAAATATTGAATTGAGGCGGGTAGTTGTTAAAATTTGTTCGTTGTGATAAATGGGCATAGATTTTACAGATCATTTTTAACAACATTTTATTGAGAACTTTGAAAAATAATGACAAATGACAAGGCCCAAAATTCAAATGAATGTCAAATGTCAAAACCAAAATTTCATATACGATAAATTTGACATTTAGGCATTTGGATTTGATTTGGAATTTGGATTTTGACATTTAGATTTGTTTTCCCAAGAATCTTGATCTGCTCTCAAAAACATATTTTTCTGTTTTGTAAAGATCTCATATTATGTATTATGGATTGGAGCATTGAGTATGCATGACATATTAAAGAGGGTTCAGGTGAATATGCCCTTTCGGATGCTTGTCGATCGGTATCTTCCCATGGTTCTAAAGGAAAGGATAAATCCGGAAATCGGCTTTGATTGTTTTGCCCTTGACACTTTCAGGAAAGATGATTTTTTAAAAGTTGCCGGCATGCTTCGTGATGAGGAATTGTCGATTACATTTCACGCCCCTTTTTATGACCTGAGACCTGGTGCTGTAGATAAAAGAATAAGAGAAGTTACAGTAGAGCGTTTGAATCAGGTTTTTGAACTGGTTCCTTATTTCGAACCCAGGTCGGTTGTCTGTCATGCCTCTTTTGACAGTAAATATTATGTTTCCAATGAGGAGCTCTGGCTGGAAAATAGCAGGGAAACCTGGAAACATTTTTTGACCATGGCTGCCGACATGGATACGACCATTGCTCTGGAAAATGTATACGAAAACAACCCGACAATGTTAAGTATACTGCTTAACTCTTTCGATAATCCTGATAATCTTTGTTTCTGTTTTGATACGGGGCATTATAATGCGTTTTCCACTGTTTTTTTAGAGGAGTGGATTGATAGCATCGGATCCTGTATAGGGGAAGTTCACCTGCACGATAATACCGGTATTGCTGATGAGCATGCCCCTGTGGGAGAGGGGAATTTCCCCTTCCATCGATTGTTTGAGTATTTAAGTGAAAGAGAGATACGCCCCATCATTACCCTTGAACCTCATACGGAAGAAAATCTGTGGCACACGCTGAAAAATATAAAGAACATGAGGTTGCTTGAATATCTGGATTAAGAAACGGAAGCTTTGAAAATATCTCGAAATATATAGAGAGACCTTTGCAGAATGTTCAATTTTGTTCAAGTTCAAGGAAGACGAAAATTTTAACCAGAGGAGTATATTGGATATTTCGAGGATTAAAATTTGAGTCTGACCCCAGAGGAATAGGCTTCGCATTCCACAGGGCAGACGCAGAAATTGGGCAAAAGGGGACGTTATGCGAAGGTCTCATAGAAGGAGTCGGAATTGCTCCGGTATATCATTAAAAGATTAATTTTTATGATACCTCTGCTTATAGGTATTACGATTATCTCCTTCATCGTTATACACCTTGCTCCCGGTTCTCCTACCGATCTTCAGACCGAGATGAATCCCAGAGTTTCTGCGGAGATGAGAGAACGAATCAGGGCCATGTACGACCTTGATAAACCCCTTCATCAACAATACTTCTCCTGGCTTGGAAAGCTTGCTACCCTTGATCTGGGCAATTCTTTTTCGTCAGACCGCAGGCCGGTTACTGATAAAATTATGGAAAGACTTCCCATTACAATCACCATCAATGTTCTTTCAATGATCCTTATCATCATTGTAGCAATCCCCATTGGGGTCCTTTCCGCGGTCCATCAAGATTCCCTTTTCGATAAAATCACGGGAGTCTTTGTATTTATTGGTTTCGCCATGCCTACTTTCTGGCTGGCTCTCCTTTTGATGATTTTATTCGGCGTTTATCTGGGGTGGCTTCCCATCTCCGGCATAAGATCGCTCAATTATGAATATCTTCCCCCCTGGATTGCCTTTATTGATCTTGTTAAACACTTGATATTGCCCGTATTACTCTCAGCTTTCGGAGGTCTTGCAGGTCTCTCCAGATATATGAGGGCCAATATGCTGGAAGTTATCAGGCAGGACTACATCACTACCGCACGGGCCAAGGGTTTGAGCGAGCGGGTGGTTATTTATAAACATGCTCTCAGGAATGCGCTCCTTCCAGTAATAACCATACTGGGCCTTTCGGTACCGGGGCTAATAGGTGGCAGCGTTATTTTTGAGACAATATTTGCCATACCGGGCATGGGGCAGCTGTTTTACATGTCGGCCATGTCGAGGGATTATCCCGTCATAATGGGAGTATTGTTTATCGGTGCCGTTTTGACCCTTATCGGTAATTTAATAGCAGACGTATCCTATGCCCTGGTGGATCCGAGGATAAGAGTGTCGTGATTCGGGGATCGTTATTCGTAAAAAAAAAACGGTTTCCGGTTTTCGATACCCGATAAACGATAAACAATAAACGAATATAATTGGTATCGCTATGGGAATTAATTCGGCATTGAAGAGTGAATTCTGGTACAGATTTTCACGAAACCGACTGGCCATGGCAGGAAGTATAGTGGTTATTCTGCTATTTGTTGTTTCTTTCCTTGCGCCGTTGATCTCTCCGTACGATCCGGGAGAGATTAATTTACAGATAGTACTCACTGCCCCTTCAAGAAGCCACCTTCTGGGAACAGATCAACTGGGACGTGATGTGTTAAGCCGTATGATCTGGGGTTCAAGGATATCTTTGAAAGTCGGTTTTATAGCGACTGGAATTGCCATAGTAATAGGAACTATTCTCGGTGCCCTGGCGGGTTATTACGGGAGGTGGGCTGATACCACTATCATGAGATTTGTTGATGTAATGCTCTGTTTCCCCTCATTTTTCCTCATTCTTGCCGTAATAGCCTTTTTGGAACCTTCTATCTGGAATATTATGATCGTAATAGGATTGACTGGGTGGATGGGGATTACTCGACTGGTTAGGGCTGATTTTATCACCTTGCGGGAAAGGGAGTTTGTTCAGGCTGCAAGGGCAATAGGTGCGAGTGATTTCCGGATTATATTTATTCATATTCTTACAAATGCAATGGCTTCCGTCCTTGTTGCAGCCACGCTTGGAGTGGCGGGAGCGATACTTACCGAGTCAGCTCTCAGTTTTCTCGGGATCGGGGTTCAACCACCCATACCGAGCTGGGGTAATATTCTCACTGCAGGCAAAGACAATATAGATATTGCATGGTGGCTTTCGCTCTATCCGGGACTGGCAATCCTTATAACCGTACTGGGCTTTAATCTGCTTGGAGAGGGAATCAGAGATTCTCTCGATCCAAGGTTGAGAAACTAAGGGACTGGAAATAAATAAGTCATTGGAATTCGCGTCCTGATTTAGGTTAGGTTTAGGCGATCCGATTGAACAAAACCGTTCGACTGAGCTCACGCCGAAGCCATTTTTGCAAGAACTTTACAATTAAGGGACTAAATATATGTCAGGTAGTGGTTGACTTTTCTGTAATGGATGGTAGAAGAAGTAAAAATTTGTAAAGCGGGAGGTTGAGCAGGTGGGAAAAAAAATATTTTTATATGATAAAGCCATGGACAAAAGAGGTATTGACAATAAACTTCGTACAGGGGAAATCACAAAGGAACAGATGAAAAAATATCTTGAAGAATTGCCTGACACATCTGACAACGTGGAAGAAATTGTTATTGAAATAGAAAGAAAAAGGTAAAACAGGTAGAGAAAAGGTATGCTTATAGATTCGCATTCACATATAGAGATGAAAGCCTTTGATCGAGACAGGGATGAGGTTATAAGAAGGGCAAAGGACGCAGGAGTTAATCTTATTATAGCTGTCGGCATAAATCCCGGAGATTGTAAAAGGGCCATTTCCATTGCTGGTAAATATAATGAGGTATATGCCGTGGTCGGTATACATCCTCATCATGCGAAAGATATTGATAAAACAACGTATGATTCTCTAAGGGAAATGGCGAAACATGAAAAAGTAGTTGCCTATGGAGAAATAGGTCTCGATTTCTTTCGGAATCTCTCTCCCAGAGATGTTCAAATACGAAGGTTTGGGGAACAGTTGGAACTGGCCAGCGAACTAGGACTCCCCGTTGTAATTCATGATCGGGAGGCACATTCGGAGACCCTTAAAATGTTAGAAAACTGGAACGGTGATAAAAGAGGAATCATTCATTGTTTTTCCGGTGATTATGGAATGGCCAGAAAATGTCTCGATATGGGGTTTTATATCTCCATACCCGGCACTATTACATTTAATAAATCTGAAACACTTCGAGAAGTTGTGAAGAAGGTGCCGATTAGCCGTCTTCTTGTGGAAACAGATTCACCATTTCTTACACCTCATCCGAAGAGGGGAGAAAGGAACGAACCTGCGAATGTTGTATACACGGCGCTCAGGGTTGCCGAGATAAAGGGCTTACCCATAGAGGAAGTGGAAGAGAAAACTTCTGAAAATGCGAAAGATGTTTTTGGGATCACTGATATTTTTACTTGATTATCCAGGAGGATTAGAGTAGAAAGTACAAAGAGCAAATAGAGATTCGAGACCTTTGCAGAATGTTCAATTTTGTTCAAGTTCAAGGAAGACGAAAATTTTAA
>CAZGAK010000087.1:0-5706 GCA_964523565.1 uncultured Syntrophaceae bacterium
CAGACAACCCCCATGGATTTCATCAGGCTGTCTATAGTTTCTTAAGAGAAATCAATTTCATAAAGGCCTGACCCCAGTCACTTTCCTATTGATATTATTGTCAAGAGTTATTTCATGACACGCCATTACTTTAGAGACAGGTTAAAAGATGCAGTGGAAAGTTTAGAAAACTAATCGCTGTCTGCGAGAAGCAGCGTTGGCTAAAGAAATGCCTGAACAAAGCTGTCTTGAATTTTCAATTTGACAGCATTCATCAAGGTATCTGTCGGCTATCTGACCGTAGTTCAACAAAGAAATGTATTATTAACACCTACAAGTCGGTGGTTTATGATTTGGAATTGAAGAACTCACGACCCTCGGTTGCCCGAACGCCGCTCCCTTGAGCTACCAAGGTGAACGAATAATTCCTTGGACGGGACTTTAACCCGTTAGATAATCAGCTATTACTGCGAACGGCCAAATGTCTTGATAATTAACACTCAAGTGACGAGAGATACATTTTGAGGTTGTTTTCTTTCTTCAGCCCCATTTTTTTTCTAATGCGATATCTGTAAATATTGATGGTGCTGCACGATACATTCAAGAGATCAGCTATTTCTTTTGATGAGTTTCCTTCTTTTATCAAATTTATAATCTGAAATTCTCTGCTGGTCAGGTTCAGATATTTTGATGAAAGCCTATAAGTGAATGGTGAAAGGATGTTTCTTAGGTTTGCATCAAGAATGTTGATATATGCCATATCCTTGCTATGTAGTTGCCTTTTCTTCAATTTTTCTGCATAGGGCAAAACAAGCTCCCTAACATTAACCAGAAGCCTTTCTTCGAGTTCTGCTTTGTCTCCTTCTCTTTGCTTCAGAAGTACCTTCAAGGCCGCATTAAGCTCCCCCAACTCATGAGACTTGATCCCTAATTCGTACCCTCTTTTTAGAATGATCTCTTCCGCCAGCTTGCGCTCTGTGATGTCACGTATAATCTCAAGGGAACCTATGATGTTGCCTTTGCTATCGTAAAGAGGGCTTGCCTTTCCCCACAGACAGGCATTTTTTCCTTTTGTCTGGATACCCGGCACTTCTACCTCTACAACCACAAGACCCCTTTCCCTCTTAAAAGCATCATATGTCTTTTCATATTTTCTATTTGCCTTCAAAACCAAGTCAACACACATGGGCCTTTTGATTTTCCAGAACGGCAGAGCATATTCGTGGTTTCTCGTCCCAAGAACATCTTTCGCCTTTACCCCCGTCATCTCTTCCGCGGCATGGTTCCAGGCAATCAACCTCCCTTCCAAATCGATTGCAAATGTTGTGTCCGGTAGAAATTCTATAAGATCTCCAAATCGCCGACGAGATTTCTGTAAAGCCTCTTCCGCCAGTTTGTGCTCTGTGATGTCCATGGAATTTCCCATGAGAGCCCATCTACCCTCAAAGGATATAGACATAATGACTTCCTTGATCCATCTGATATCCCCGTTTTTTGTGATGATCCTGAATTCATAAGGCGACGTTCTCTTGCCCCGAAGCATCTCTCGGGCACACCTATTAACCATCTTCATATCGTCGGGATGGAGAATGGAATCTGCTTTTTGCCCAATGAGTTCCTCCGGTGTATAGCCGGCATAGGAAGCGGCGTTTTGATTGATGAGAAGAAATTTTCTGTCTTGTACTATGTAAATACCGATGAAAGATCGCCCATTTAAGATTTTTAGGAGCTGATCACTCTCTTGAATATTCCCAGTGATCGTATTGGGGGGGGAATTAATGTTCGGCTCTTTTGCTATGTAATTTACTTCATCATGATTCGTTCTTCTCATTATGAAAATTTCCTTTCGATCAAATTTTCAGAAGTGATTGGTGTTTACGTTTACGATCAAGCATTCAACATTTGCGAATTTTTGCCTTCATATATTCATTTAGGAAGATGGATATTGAAAAAATCTCATGTAGATATTAAATATACTTTTTAATATTTCTGTAACTACTCAGGTCTGATATTTTTTACCGCAGAGGTTGCAGTAAAAATTGTTTTGAATCATAAGTATTCAAATTTATGAATATTTGCTTATTCAAAAACTCAATATTGACAGTTTCGTAAAAAGTCAAAAACTTGCCAAGTTGTCATTCCCGCGAAAGCGGGAATCCAGTAATTACACGCAGTTATGGATTCCCGATCAGGTCGGGAATGACAAAACGACAGAAATTCGGACTTTTTACGAAACTGTCAATATTGATGATATCTCCTCAAGTTGTCACTTCGAGTGAAACGAGAAATCTTTAGGCCGTAACACATTGATAGAATAAGATTCCCCCCTACGGTCGGAATAACGGGAGTACCGAGTTTGATTTTTTGTTTATTTGTCTTTGCGTTCTTTGTGACCTCTGCGGTGAGTAGTTACATATTTCTTTCATTCTGTAATAATTAAAGAATCTAAGTCAAGACAAAACTTGAAAGATTTCGCAAAGACTTAAAATATTCAGGAACTTGAATGTTTTGAAAAGGAACCCTAAGGGGAAAATAGAAACTTTATTAAACCTGAATCCAAAGATCCTTCATTTAGCCATTCACTCCGGATTCAGGTTGAGTCGTCATAAATTGGTTACAGCCATCCCATACTTTCGGCCTCGGCTTTAATTTTTTTACTCAGTTCAGCTCTTCTCAAGAAAAAGCCATCGGGGTCGAGTTCCCTTATAATCCTTATCTGCTCTTCAGTGGGATGTTCAGTTTCTCGTACATCCGGCGAAATCTTCAGGTCCCATTCAACATTTTCCTTAACCTGTTCCACCGTAACCCCTGGATGGTAGGTGTCCAGAAACATTTCTTTAGTTTCCGGATCGAACCTAAACACTCCCAAGGTGGATATAACAGCAGCCGGACCGGTACCTTCAGGCAACCCTTCTTCATATCTGCTATCACCCCCTCTTATATATCCTGGAGTCGTAATATAGTCACATTTCTCGGCAAAACGCCGTTTTTCATGAATCATAACTATCAAGCTTCTTTTTGAGAATGTTCCAAAGTCATGAGCTCCGCCACTGCCGGGGAATCTGACATCGGGGTTAAAATAATCGCCCATACATGTCGAATTGAGATTACCATATTTATCAACCTGGGCTCCGCCGATGAAGCCTATATCAATAAAACCTCTCTGCAGGAAGAGGGCTACAATATCTCCTAACTGTCCTGCCCAAATCGCTCTTGGAACTAAAGCCGCATCCACGACACTGAACGGTGTCCTTGAAGGAAGAGAATCAAATGAACCCGTCTCATAAGCCATTTTACTATTAGGGGCATGGGTTCGCTTGGCCAGCATAGCACTCAGGAGTGGTAATCCTACCCCGATTAGAAGCCTTTCACCATCTTTTACTTCTCTGGAACCGCAGGCTATTAGCAGTTCGGGTAACGTATAATCCGTTGCGTATTTTTTATCTGTCATCATCTTCACCTCCTAAGCATTCATATGCATAGTGTCAAAGGAATAATTACCGTAATTGATCGGATCACTCCAGAATGGTTGTGGCTTAAGCCTCATGAGTCTATTGTAGCCAAACTTCTCGATATAATGAGCTACGTATTCTGATCTATCCCGTACGCCATAGATCCATTCGTCCATAAATTGCTTGAATTTGTCATCGTCTGTAGAGTAAAAATTGGCATACATGTATCTGAACCAGCGATCATCGTCATAATGTCCGAATAAATGCCCCGGATGACCACCCCATGGTTCATGAACCACGGCTGCTACTCTGAAGCCTGGTGCAAGAGTCAGTTCAGGATTGCGCCTTATAGTGTCTGTATCTACAATCTCTTCTACACTGACAATGATCTTTTTCCCAGCCAATGTTCCCGGTTTTGCGGAAAAGATAGACCCCCATGTCTGGATATTGCCCTCCGTATCGGCACGCTGGCAATGAATGATTGACACGTCGGGATTAATGCCGGGAATAAGCGTAACCTTCTTACCCGTAAAGGGACAATCCATATGTTTAAGTTTAGCATCTCCAAGAAAAGATGTGATCTCATTTATAGAGCTGCCCATTTGGGACATTATCGGCATGAATGGTAATCCCATGGAGCCCGCTATTAGTTTTGATGTGAGACCAAAATTGGAGTAATCCTCTACTTCTATCGATCCCTCTTGCACCGCCTTCCGGAAACGGCCTCCTGGTCCGAATGCCTCATTAGCCGACCAGGAAAGCATTATTCTCTTGACACATCCTGCGCCAACCATATGATCGAAAATCTCGCCTGGAGAGCTCTCAATTAACGTTAGATCCTTTTTACCCTGCCTGATGATTTCGTGGCAGGCGCTGGCAGCATGATTGGCCCATACTGCGCTTATAAATAGCGTCATCCCATCATCAACAAATTTTGAGATTGCCTCTTTCATTGTCATAACTTTTGATTCTTCTGACATATTTTTCCTCCTTTTTGACTTTTTCTCATTTTCATATTTCTACTATTTGTTTTAAAAAATTTACCCCCTTGTCGCATTAACTTCTATCTTTTCACCTCCTTTTTTCAATTATCGCAGCCTTTCACAAAATTCATAAGGCATAGAAATTGCTAATGTTTTCAGGCAAGGCCAAAAACAACTCACCTCTACCTAAAAATATGAGGCCACTTGACAGAGATGGCAATCATGTTTTTACAAGGGATTTGGGACTTAACCGTCTTAGCGAGTTGTCAAAGAACAAAATTTAGTGCAACTTTGATGGCGTATTACCTTTTATTAATTTATAGCCGATACTGGTAAAGCATGTGGTTCCCGGGATCCCCTTAGATAAGCATGGTTGTATCACTACTCTTTGGAACATTGATGGCATATCGAACGGCCTCCTTTCCCATGTGGTAAAGTTGTTCATCCTTTTTTGGGCAACTGGACCATGACGTCAAAACCTATTGTTCCCGTATGGCCAAGTGAATTTCCTGATCATTCATGCAAAAAATATCCAGATCAGTCCCAAGGGAACGTACGTTTGTGTCTTTTACGTTTTGTAAAGAAAAACAATAAAGCAGTCAATATTAAGAGATATTTATATAATATATACAAAATTTGTATATATTCCTCTTTTTTGGATATGAGTTGAGAGGGCATGAGGAAAGGGCGTTATCTCACTATTACAAAGACCAGCAATATTCGGGTTGACCGTAAGAAGGTCAAGGAATCCGAAAAGTGCGACGGCAAGAGGGTCATTGAGACCAATGACGATACCATAACCCTTGATGATGCGGCCTGCGGTTACAAGGGAGGATACTTAAATCGTTGTTAAAGGGGGAGGTTTAGACTGGGGGTAACATCCAAATGGAAAGCCCTCAAGGACGAAAAGGGGGTCAAATCTGCTCTTGACTCATCTTTGTTTATTCCCATAAATCGCATACAGGAAATCAATATCATAATTCCATAGTCAATTTTGGAAGTATTGCTATCTGCTATGATCTATCGAAGATTACCATCTGTAATATGTTATGGGCTGCCGATCGAGAAAAATCCCTCTTTCAGGAAGAAATAAGCTAACGGGGAAAAGGGATAAATCCCGCTTATAAATTTCATACAGGGAATTAATATCGTCATTGATGCTATCGAAGCTAAAAATGCAGACAGCTTGCCGTGCGTAACTTTTAAAATCGGGTGACACCCGATTCCCTCCTGGTGCTTTCGGCCTCGCCGCCTTCCCCTAAAAAGTTTCGCTCGCCCTCGCGACGAAGCTA
>CAZGAK010000088.1:0-5670 GCA_964523565.1 uncultured Syntrophaceae bacterium
AAACTTGATACATTCGTAAAAAGTCTCGACTCAGTGTCATTGCGAGGGCGGTAGCCCGAAGCAATCTAATGAATACAAATAGTTATATTGTTCGAGATTGCTTCGCTTTGCTCGCAATGACGTGTTTTTTGACTTTTTACGAACTTGTCAAACTTGAAACTTTGAACTTGAAACTTACTTCCTCGCATAGAGGAAAAATTCTTTATTACCCGCAGGGCCTGTAATAGGAGACTCACAGATACCCATGATTTCGAGATTCAACCCCCTGGCAAATTCCACAATTTCATCAACAACCCTTTTGTGTACTGCCGGATCTCTCACAACTCCCTTTTTCCCGACTTCCCCCTTCCCTGCCTCAAACTGAGGTTTGATAAGGGCAAGCATAACGGCATCTTCGGGTATGAGTTTCACTACAACAGGTATGACCAGCTTTAAGGAAATAAAGGAAACGTCAATGGTGACCATATTGATTTCATCTTCTATCCCTTCACCTGAAAAGTAACGGATATTGGTCCTTTCAAAGACAACAACCCTCTCGTCCTGTCTCAGTTTCCAGGCAAGCTGTCCATAACCCACATCTATTGCATATACCTTCCTTGCCCCTTCCTGGAGAAGACAATCAGTGAACCCCCCCGTAGAAACTCCGATATCAAAAGCTACCAGATCTTTGACATTGATACCGAACTTTTCAAATGCTCCCTTAAGCTTCAATCCTCCCCTGCTGACATAGGGATTATCCTGGCCCTTGATCGTAATTTCCGCATCAGCGGAAACCAGGGTACCCGCCTTGTCGATAGAGCTTTCTCCGACCACAACAGATCCGGACATTATAAGCGCTTTTGCCCTCTCACGCGTCGGCGAGATTCCCCTTTCAACAAGGAGTTTGTCCAGCCTGATCCTGGGATTTTTTGTTTTCATAAAAAAACATGTTTCAAGTTTCAAGTTTCAGGTTTATTTACAGCACAAAGAACTGAGAAGTATTTAAGAAGACATAAATAGTTATCCAATCTCTTATCGGTTGTTTCAAGACTTTCATATTACCATGGACTCTTTTTAAACTTGAAACCTGAAACTTTGAACCTGAAACCTGATATTAACGCCCCATCAATTCTCGGGCAGCTTCAGCGATTCCCTTTTCATCAATGCCGTACTTTTCTCTCAACTCAGCCTGTGTCCCCTGTTCTACGAATTCATCATTGATACCGAGCATCTTGACCGTAATATCGAAGAGACCCGTTTCTTGAAACAATTCGAGGACAGCACTCCCGAAACCTCCCATGAGAACGTTTTCTTCAACGGTAATAATTTTCTTTAGCGATGACGCCGTGTCACATAAAAGATCACGGTCCAGGGGTTTCACAAAACGACTGTTTATGACCCTTGCACCGATTCCTTCACTTTTAAGTTTCCCGGCAGCGGCTAAAGCGGGATATACTGTAGAGCCTATGGCTATAATGGCAAGATCATCCCCTTCGTGAACTATCTCACCTTTTCCTGTCTCAAGGGGAGTCGGTACGGCATCAAGGGGAACACCGATTCCTTCTCCTCTCGGATACCTTACGGAAACAGGGGCTCCACATTCCACGGCAGTCTTCAGCATATGCCGGAGTTCATTTTCATCCTTAGGAGCCATAACAACAATATTGGGAATAGCCCTCATATAAGAATAGTCAAAAAGCCCGTGATGTGTGGGCCCGTCATCCCCCACAATACCCCCTCGATCAAGAGCGAAAACCACGGGCAGCTTCTGCAGACAAACATCATGAAGAACCTGATCATAAGCCCTCTGCAGAAAAGAGGAATAAATGGCGACTACAGGAATAAATCCTTCCGTAGCAAGTCCTGCAGCAAAGGTAACACCGTGTTGTTCAGCAATACCGACATCATAAAAGCGTTCCGGTATCTCTTTCGCAAAAAGATCGAGACCCGTACCCTGTGGCATGGCAGCCGTTATCGATACAATCCTGGAATTTTCTCTGGCTAAATTTACAATAGTTTCACCGAATATTTTAGTATATGATGGATGAGCATCGCTCTTGGCAATGGATTTACCCGTTTCGATTTCAAATGGACCGAGACCGTGAAACCTGGATGGCTCCTCCTCGGCAAACTTATAACCCTTACCTTTCTTTGTAATAACATGAACCAGGACCGGCCTGTTCAGCTTTTTGATGTTCTGGAAATTTTTTATTAAGTGATCTATTCTGTGACCCTCTAAGGGACCTACGTACTGGAACCCCATTTCTTCGAATAATACACCAGGAACAATAAAAGCCTTAAGGGATTCTTCCGCCTGTTTCGTGAACTTTACCATCTGCTCACCGATACCCGGTATCGCCTTCATGAAACCCTGAACTGCCGCCCTCAACTTTGTAACTTGCTGACCGGTCATTATCCGGTTCAGGTATGAAGACATGGCGCCTACATTAGGTGATATGGACATCTCATTGTCATTCAGCACAATAATCAAATCTTTCTCACGCTCTCCTGACCAATTGAGTCCTTCAAAGGAAATACCGGCTGTCATCGACCCGTCACCAATAACCGCTATAACTTTGAAATTTTCATTTTTCAGGTACCTGGCCTCGGCAATACCGGAGGCAGCAGAGATAGAGGTGCTGCTGTGCCCCACATCAAAAACATCATAGATACTTTCTTCTCTCTTGGGAAAACCGCTGATGCCACCTTTCTTTCTCAACGTATCGAACAGATCTCTCCTCCCGGTGATTATTTTATGGGCATAGGCCTGGTGCCCCACGTCCCAGACAAGTTTATCGTTCGGGGTATCAAATACATAGTGGATTGCGAGTGTCAGTTCTACCGCTCCCAGAGATGGAGCAAGATGCCCTCCGTTTTTCGAAGTGGTCTCTATAATCTTTTCTCTGATCTCTTCCGCAAGGATATTTAACTGATCAATATCAAGCGCCCTTATATCCTCCGGAGAATTTATCTTTTCTAATATGCCGGCATCATTCCTGTTTCCCATAACTCTCACACTCCATTGCTCGTTCGTACTTTTTCCCTGATTTGTTACGACTTTCTCTCAACTATAAATTTTGCAATCATTCTCAAAGGCATCGCCTTCTCATCAAAAAATTGAATGTCCGAAAGGGCACCTTCTACGAGTTCGAAGGCCTTTTCCCTTGAAGGATCAAGCCCCAGAAGGGCAGGATAGGTAACCTTTTTGCGTTCCTCATCACTTCCCGTGTCTTTTCCCAGGACTTCTCTGGTGCTTTCGATGTCGAGTATGTCATCGGCTATCTGGAAGGCAAGTCCAATTTTTCTTCCATACTCTGAAAGGGCCTGGAGCTCCTTCTCGCTGGCACCTGCCAGTATCGCACCCGCGCGAATGGAAACGGTAATCAATGCTTCTGTCTTGTGAACATGAATGTAATGAAGGGTTTTTTCATCAACCTCTTTTCCTTCCGATTCCAGATCGGCCACCTGTCCACCCACCATGCCAAAGAAGCCAGCCGCTTTGGAGATTTCATTGATTACGGCAACCAGACTATCTGAACTTACATTTCCCGGAAGATCTCTTTTCGACATGAGGTGAAATGCCTCCGTCAGGAGGGCGTCCCCTGTGAGAACCGCTATCCCTTCTCCAAATACTTTATGATTTGTAAGCTGTCCCCTCCTGTAGTCATCATCATCCATAGCGGGAAGATCATCATGGATCAGGGAATAGGTATGGATCATCTCAATGGCACATGCCACCGGAAGTACCGTTTCTATGTTGCCCCCGACTGCCTCAGCAGAGGCCACACATAAAACGGGTCTTAACCTTTTCCCTCCGGCAAAGACACTGTATCTTGCGGATTCAAAAATGGTGGGAGGAAAGTTATCTTTCCCGGGGAGATACCTTTCAAGTGCTTCGTCGACAATTTTTTTTCTTTCCTTTAGATATGTATCCAATGATAACATTCTGTCACCGCCCGTTTTCCTCTCCCCCCGTAAATGGCTTGATGTCAACCCCCTCATCATCCTTGAGGAGGATCTCAACTTTTCTTTCCGCTTCATCCAGTTTCTTCGAGCAAAAACGGGAGAGCCTGACCCCTTCCTCGAAAGCTTCAAGGGACTCTTCCAGGGTCATATTCCCCTCCTCCATCTTTTTCACAATCTCTTCCAGTCTTTCTAATGCCTCTTCAAACTTCTTTTCTTTCATCTTTCTTCTCCCGGGGAACTTCCGTTACCTTAGCATTGAAAGTACCTGACGAAACTCTTATGTTAACCTGATTTCCCACCGTAACAGAACTTATATTTTTAATAATCGTGCCGTCAGGCAATTTTCTGACAATACCATATCCCCTTTCCAGCACGGCAAGAGGACTTAATATATCCAGCATGGCCATATTTTTCTGCAGCTTATGCTTACAATCATCAACGAGACGATAATATCCCGCTATCATGTTCTTTTTCAAGTTATCAAGCTTTAATAAATCATTATTAATTCTTACCGATGGATTCATTATCTTCAACAAGCCGGTCAGATTCTGTAGATGTTTGTTCCTTGTATCGAATCCGTATCCAAGATTATCAGCAAGCTTTTCAGTCATGTCATCCACATTTATTCGCAGATCTTCAATCCGTCTTTTGGGATCTTTCAACCTCTCGCGGAGAAAGGCTGATTTTTCGGCTAATCTTTCTCTCAGTCTCCGGTGACCACCTGTCATTCTTACACGGAGGGTTTCGACAGCCTCCACCAACTCCCTTTTTATCGGCACAACCAGCTCTGCCGCGGCCGACGGTGTCGGTGCCCTCAAATCTGCCACAAAATCGGCAATTGTAAAATCAATTTCATGACCGACGGCTGATATAACGGGAACTCTCGAAGCGAAAATGGCCCGTGCTACCCGTTCGTCATTAAAGGGAAAAAGGTCCTCAAGAGATCCCCCTCCTCTGGTTACGATAATAACGTCCACATCCTCTATTGTATTCAAAACGGATATGGCCTCACAGATCTCCGGAGGCGCCTCTATCCCCTGAACCCTGACAGGGGCAATAAGAATATTGATGGAGGGAAATCTCCTTTCCGTAATGTTCAGAATATCTCTGATTGCCGCTCCTGTAGCAGAAGTAACAACACCGATTCGATGTGGGAGAAAGGGTATCTCTTTTTTATGAGACGGATCAAAAAGCCCTTCTTCTTCCAGGCGTTTTTTGAGCTGTTCAAAGGCCATTTGCAGGGCGCCGAGTCCTCTCGGTTCTGCCATATCCAGGATTAACTGATATTCTCCCCGCTGCTGATAGACACTCAATCTTCCCCGGCAAACGATACTCATGCCGTCCTCGAGGTCAAACCCTATTTTTTTTAAAGATTGGCGGAAAAGAACTGCCCTGACCTGACTGTTTTCATCCTTGAGGGTAAAGTACACATGACCGGAACCCGGCTGCCGAAGATTGGAAATCTCCCCTGTAACCCAGAGGAAGCCAAAGCTCGATTCCAGAAGAAACTTGATAGATTGTGTCAGCTCTGTGACGGTGAGAACATTTTCCATTTTTTTAAAAATGTATTAAAATTATTATGATAAATTTGACGGTTTCGTAAAAAGTCAAGAACTCGCTAATCTGTCATTCCCGCGAAAGCGGGAATCCAGTAAATACACGCAGTTATGGATTCCCGATCAGGTCGGGAATGACAAAACGGCAAAAACTCTGACTTTTTACGAA
>CAZGAK010000089.1:0-5668 GCA_964523565.1 uncultured Syntrophaceae bacterium
CCATAATGGAGTATTGTTTCTTGACGAACTCCCTGAATTCAGAAGAAATGTTCTGGAAGCATTACGACAACCGCTGGAAGACGGATCCATTACAATTGCCAGATCTTCGATGACGGTGACATATCCGGCGAAGTTTATGCTGGTGGCAGCGATGAATCCATGCCCGTGTGGACACTTCACCGATCCTCAAAGGGCATGCAGATGCACTCCACAGCAGATCCGTCAATATAGATCCAAAATATCCGGTCCTCTCCTTGACCGGATCGACATCCATATAGAAGTTCCTTCTGTAAGATATAAAGATCTTACTTCAAAATCCACTGGCGAATCATCGAACACCATAAAGGAACGTGTAAGCAGGGCAAGGGACATTCAAAAAAGGAGATTCAACACTCTCTATGTTAAAAACAACGCGCAAATGACTAACAAGCAGATCAAGGAATTTTGCCCATTAGATGAAGATTCTCATCGATTAATTGAGATGGCAATAGATAAACTCGGCCTCAGCGCACGGGCCTACACAAGAATACTGAAGGTTGCGCGAACCATAGCCGATCTGGAAGAGGAAGAGAATATTCAATCTCATCATATATCAGAGGCCATTCAATACAGAAGTCTTGATAGAAAAATGATTTAGTGCTATTATGAAAAACTAGTTTTTTATTATTAAAATGTTAGGTCTTCCTAACCGGGAGGTAAAATAAAGTGGAAAAATTTGGAACACTAAAAGTAAAATCCGGCTTGGCCGAGATGTTAAAGGGTGGCGTCATTATGGACGTAACCACTCCCGAACAAGCCAGGATTGCGGAAGATGCGGGTGCTGTTTCTGTCATGGCTCTTGAAAGAGTCCCGGCAGACATCAGAGCCCAGGGCGGAGTTGCCCGAATGACCGATCCTGCTATTATTGAAAAGATTATGGAAACAGTAACCATACCTGTAATGGCAAAGGTGAGGATAGGACATTTTGTTGAGGCGCAGATATTAGAATCTCTCGGAGTCGACTACATCGATGAAAGTGAGGTTTTAACCCCGGCTGATGAAAAGTATCATATTAATAAATGGAAATTCACGGTACCGTTTGTATGCGGCGCGACAAATCTCGGAGAAGCATTAAGGAGGATCGGTGAAGGCGCCGCAATGATCAGGACTAAGGGAGAGGCAGGAACCGGTAACGTAATTGAAGCGGTTAAGCACATGCGAACGATAAAAGATGAGATTGCGAGACTCGCCGCCCTTCCTGAAGAGGAACTGATGACGGAGTCAAAGAATTTGGGTGCGCCCTATGAACTTGTTAGATTAGTAGCTCGTGACAAAAAGCTGCCTCTGGTGAACTTTTCAGCAGGGGGCCTCGCCACACCGGCAGACGCGGCAATGATGATGCAACTCGGAGCAGATGGCGTCTTTGTCGGATCGGGCATATTTAAGTCTGAGGATCCGGCAAAACGGGCTCATGCTATTGTTCAGGCAGTAACTCACTACAATGATCCGGATATTATTGCAAAGGTATCCAAAGGGCTGGGAAATGCAATGCCCGGTCTCGAAATATCGGAAATAGGCGAGGAAAATCTACTACAACTCAGGGGGAATTAATAATTAAAGGAGGGGGCGTCAGAGATGGATATAAAGATCACCAAAGTTGCGCCGGAAAAAATGAAACCAAAACCAACTGATGAATCTAAGCTCGGTTTTGGCCAGACATTTACGGATCACTTTTTCATCGTGGAATATGAGACTGGAAAGGGTTGGCATAATGCTTCGATAGAACCGTACAGACCGCTCATCCTCGATCCGGCAGTAATGTGTCTCCACTACGGGCAACTCATTTTTGAAGGAATGAAAGCCTACCGGGGTAAAGACGGTTCGGTTTATCTGTTCAGGCCCGGCGAAAACATCAAACGAATGAATGAATCCGCCGTGAGGCTTTGTATGCAACCGGTTGACGAAGACCTCTTCATGGATGCACTGGTAAAACTTGTTACCGTTGAAAAGGAGTGGATACCCCGTGGCATTGGTACCTCGCTCTATATACGACCCACCATGATCGCCACGGAAACGGCGCTGGGAGTCCATCCCTCTAATAAATATCTTTTCTATATTATTGCGGGTCCGGTAGGAGCATATTACCCGGAAGGATTCAGCCCGACGAAGATCTATGTGAGTGAAGAATATGTCCGGGCAGTGCGCGGGGGGGTCGGGTACTGTAAGGCCGCCGGCAACTATGCAGCAAGCCTGTATGCCAGTCAAAAGGCAAGCGACTTGGGCTACACCCAGGTACTGTGGCTTGATGCGATAGAGATGAAATATGTTGAAGAGGTTGGAACGAGTAACATCTTTTTTCTCATCGGGGACGAATTAATAACGCCTCCCCTTACAGGAAGTATCCTCCCCGGTGTCACCCGTGATTCGGTCATCCAGCTGGCAAAGAACTGGAAAATCAATGTCTCGGAAAGACAGCTATCAATGGACGAAATACTCGATGCCCATGCCGATGGAACCCTGAAGGATTGCTTTGCTTCCGGAACAGCTGCCATAGTCTCTCCGGTAGGACAGATCTACTACAAGGGGAAAGAGTATGTGATTAACGAGGGGAAAACCGGTGAAATCACGGAAAGATTATATAATGAGATACTCCAGGTCCAATATGGAGAAAAGGAAGATCCCTTCGGCTGGAGAGTAAAAATATCTGATTAAAGATCTTTTCATTCGAGACCTTTGCAGAATGTTCAATTTTGTTCAAGTTCAAGGAAGGCGAAAATTTTAGCCACAGGAATATATTGGATATTTCGAGGATTAAAAATTGAGCCTGACGCAGAAATTGGGCAAAAGGGGACGTTATGCAAAGGTCTCCATTCATTTTGCCGGTAATCCACAAGAGTGTGCATAAGTCTGTTGATAAGGTTGTTCATAAAGTAAGCAAGCCCTCAATTGATTTTACTCTATACCGATTTGCACGAGATTTAAGCAAAAAGAAATAACCAATAATTACGAGTGGTTGTATATTTTATCTTTAATTTTAACAGGTTGTTTCCCTTGTTTTTTGAGAACCTGTATTCCTCAAATAAAGCAGATCCCCTATAAGCTTAAGAAATCATGAGAATAGGTGTTTTGGCTCTTCAGGGTGCCTTTCGCGAACATATAAATATATTGAAAAAATATAATATGGAGACAATGGAGATAAGATTGCCGTCTCAACTACAAGATATAGGTGGTCTCATTATTCCGGGCGGTGAAAGCACTACAATATCGAAGCTCATTATTGAGTATAATTTCCCTGATAAGATAAAAGAATTCTCATTATCCGGAAAACCAATTTTCGGGACATGTGCCGGATCGATTCTTCTCGCCGATAAGATAGAGGGAAGAAAACAGGAGTTTCTTAACCTGATCGACATTGACATCAAGAGAAACGCCTATGGACGTCAGGTCGCAAGCAGAGAGGTTGAGTTGGATATAGAATTTTTAGGCCCCGAACCCTTCAGGGCAATATTTATAAGAGCACCCATAATTGAAGGTATGGGGCCGGATGTAATACCTTTAGCCTATTATAAGGATAAAGTAGTACTGGCCAGACAGGACAATATTTTAGTATCAACGTTTCACCCGGAACTCACCCGGGATGCAAGAATTCACGGATATTTTCTGGATATGATTCGCCGTAAGGTGTGAGAAAGCAACTGTCTGAAGAAACGGAACAAATGAATCGTTCAATTCATAAAAAATTGATAATCATTTTTCTGATTATTTTTACGACCACTCCCATATACGCAGAACCCTTACCCCTTGAGGAGCTGATAGCAAAAATTCAGGAGCGGTATGAACAAACAAAGAATTTAAGGGCAAAGTTTGTACAAGAGGCAACCATAAAATCGATAAACCAAACGTTGACCGAGGAAGGCACCGTTTATTTCAAAAAACCGAAGCGGATGCTCTGGGATTACAGCAAACCATCTCATAAAAGACTGGTCATTAATCCCCAGAAGGCATGGCTATACATACCCGATGAGAATCTCGTGTATGTTCAGGATGCCAAAAAAGTCCTTACATCAAAAATGACCGTAAGGTTTATAGCCGGTATAGGGAAATTAAAAGATGATTTTCAGATAACCTTTGCCCCACAAAACTCCACAGATGAGAAAGGAAATTATCTGCTCTGCCTGACCCCCTATAGCCAGGAAATGGGCATAGAAAAACTCATAATGAAGATAAACAAAGATACGTTTTATACGATGAACTTCAATTTTATTGACATCT
Organism: uncultured Syntrophaceae bacterium; assembly: GCA_964523565.1. Lineage (GTDB taxonomy): Bacteria > Desulfobacterota > Syntrophia > Syntrophales > UBA6807 > CAZGAK01. The sequence goes on from CAZGAK010000089.1 coordinate 4,252, forward strand.
ACGGCAACATGACTAAATTGACTTTTACAGACATGAAAACGAATATTAATCTCCCCGACAGTATGTTTAACTATACCCCGCCCGAGGGTGTAGAAATATACGAAGTCCCCTGATCCCTTACAATGAAACATTCCTCTGGTACTCTACATCTCCTGTACGACGTCGCGGATTTTTTTACTCTCTACGAGTTCCAGGAACTGTTCTCCAAGCGGGGATGATAATTCAACCGCACGCCACCAGTTTTTTATTCTCGCTGAAGGATCAGCAGCAAAAATTTTAAAATCGTCTCGATCCGGTATTTTTCCGCCTGGCAATTTTTGAATGAACTCTTCGGTTGGACTGATCATCAAAACATTTTCCATATTCTCACTTCCTGATTCCTTATATTTCAACTTTTTATCAAGCCAACCGGGTATAATCCGGTCCTGATGGTGAAAAAGGAGGACAATGTCCTCTTTCTTTTCCGCATACTTCTGATTTAAATGATAATCCATCAGCCCCCCATCCCGATAAATGCCGTTTGGCGCCCCATATATATTCTTGACACCGGCAACGACCAGTGGGATTGCCGAGGAAGCCAAAAGGGCGTGTCTCAAATTTGCATCATTCAGCTTAACGGCCTTTCCCCTGAAATCGCTCCTGAGACAAAACAGGGGCGGAAGCGCACCGTTATAAAATACAACTCTTTGGAAAAAGATATATAGCCATGAACTATTTACGGCATTAAACAGGAAGCTAAAAATAAGACCCAGATGTTGTATCCACGCGATTTCCGAGGATACAAGATTCCGGGCTCTCGCAGTCGTTACGGCGAGGCGATATTTTTTATTCGCCAGGGCAAACGGAATGGCATCATCTTCAATGTAATCATTGATGACTCTGCGTATAGACGCGAGAATGGTGTCGGAAGTATCCATCTTGCCGAAGGACATTGAAATGTAACCTTCCATAAGTCTGCGGTAACTTTTTACGGCTTCCGGCTGCACCCATGCGGCGAACCGCAACGCACCTGCAGAGGAACCGGCAAGCAGTACAGGCTGACGTCTGCCCAGCATTTCATTTTCAAGGAGTGTTATATCAAAGCCACTGGCCACCAGCCATCTCGGCCCCACAGCGGGTCCGGCACAAGCGGTGATCTGGTCTAAAGTGAAACCGCCATCCTGAATCATTTCATACACATTTTTTCCTGCTTTAATATTAATATCAGCCATAGTCTCCCAACTTTTTTCGTTTCGTCAAGAATCTTTATTCGATCTTATAATCAAATAGAGAAAATCACTCACTGATCTTGACACAGCCTTCTTTACCTACTATAAAATATTCGTCAAATGTTAAACATTCTTTATTCTTTGAAAAATACCATAGTGTCGTGGCAAGCTTGCAATGACGCACAAGCCTTCGTCATTGCGAGGCCGAA
>CAZGAK010000090.1:0-4932 GCA_964523565.1 uncultured Syntrophaceae bacterium
GCAGGTAGTTGGTCCTGAAATAATCGGGATTGTTTTTGTTCCATTCTGCACATTTTCTCCTGTGCCATTCCCTTTTGCATTGATCATCGCCACAGGTCATCTGACGATCCTTGAGCCTTGCATTGGGCATAAACCAGCGACGACAAACTCGACATGGACGCTTCCTGTAGATCGGCGCTTTCTGCATCGTTTTCTCTCCTTTGTCTCAAGATGAGAAAACGACTCTAAAGCAATCTTAGCTTGGAAAATAGATCAAAGGAGGAAAAAGAATGAAAGGAATTATATGGATTTCTTAAACCATGGATTGATATGAATTAAATGAACTATATCTGGTAACATAACTATACTGACAACATAACTTTGTTATATCCAAAATTTACCGTTATGAATAACATGCCGGAGGCAGGCATGAGTTAGTAGTGAATGACGTGTTGACCAAAACGTTGACCAGGGGAATATTGAAAATAAAAAGGGTTAGCCGCTGTTCGGCTAACCCTTTGCTTTTTTATGGTGCCGAAGCCCGGACTTGAACCGGGACGGGTTGTGCCCACTACCCCCTCAAGATAGCGTGTCTACCAAATTCCACCACTTCGGCATGAATTAAAGGCTATTTATTTTTTGCCTCTTTGTCAATATAAAAAAGAGGCTGTCTAATTCTTTTTTCTCTTGCAGGGTCTTTTGGGTTATTCGGCTTTCTTGTCTCCCGCTTCAGGTGTCGGGGTCCCCGCTTGAGAGGCCGTATTTCCACCGCTTTGATCTACGGGTATCGTTTGCTCCACTGCCGGTATCGGAGAGGTTTCGATGATTGAACTGGTTTTATGCACTGCGAAGTAGGCAAGCCATAAAGATGTAATCATGAAAACTGTTGCAATAACGGAGGTCATTTTCCCGAGGAATGTCGCTGGACCACTACTTCCGAAAACCGTTTGGCTTGAACCGCCGAAGGCGGCTCCCATATCGGAACCCTTTCCCGTCTGTAAGAGGACGATGAGGATCAATAGTATACACATCGTTATGTGAAGGACACTTATTAAAACATGCAATTCTTTCCATCTCCTTGAGTTGATTTTTTAAAAATTTATTATGTTTGCGAACGATTCGAAATCAAGGCTCGCTCCGCCGACGAGGGCGCCGTTTATGTTCGGTTGATTCATGAGGCCGCCGATATTTTCCTGATTGACGCTTCCTCCATAAATGATCCGTATATCGGCACCGGCATTTTCCCCAAAAAGATCAGCAATCATTTCGCGGATGTATCGGTGTGCCTCTTCTGCCTGTTCATCCGTTGCGGTCTTGCCTGTGCCGATTGCCCAGATCGGTTCGTAAGCAATTACGATTCGCCTTATATCATCGGATAGAATATTATTCAATCCTTTACGTATCTGTCGTCTTATCACGTCAAAGGTCTTTTGTGAACTCCTTTCACCCAGGGTTTCTCCTATACAGAATATAGGTTTCAGGCCGAATTTCAATGCTGTTTTTATCTTTTTGTTTATATCGCTGTTTTTTTCGCCGAAAAGGGTTCGTCGTTCCGAATGACCCAGGATAACGTAATGACAACCCGCATCGACAAGCATTCCGGCAGAAACTTCTCCAGTGAAGGCGCCTTTTTCATCCCAGTGCATATTTTGTGCTGAGAGGTGTACTGGTGATTTCTTTAATTCCTCTGCTACGGGATACAGCGCGGTATAGGACGGAGCAATGATGATATCCCTGTCGTTCACTTCAGCAAACTCGGCTGATAATTGCTTCGCAAAATAAACGGATTCACTAACCGTCTTATGCATTTTCCAGTTTGCTGCAATGAAGGGCTTTATCATATGATTACCTTCTTATTTTATTTCCAATGTAGACAGCAAGATCTACCATTCTGCAGGCATAACCACTTTCATTATCATACCAGGAAAAGACCTTGATAAAGTTTCCGTCAATGACTCTGGTTAAGGGTGCATCAACGATAGATGAATGGGGATCACTGGTAAAATCCACAGAGACCAGTTCTTCTTCACAAAAAGCCATGATTCCCTTTAATTTTCCTTCAGCAGCGGCTTTCAGTGCCCAGTTGACCTCATTTACTGTTACATCGCGTTCTACTTCGACGACCAGATCGACAAGGGAAACATTTGGTGTCGGAACTCTCAGGGCCAGACCATCCAGTTTTCCTTTGAGATCGGGAATAACTTCGGTAACGGCCCTTGCCGCCCCCGTTGATGTAGGTATGATCGACATGGCAGCTGCCCTGCCCCTTCTCAGATCACTGTGAGAACCATCCAGCAGTCTCTGATCCATTGTATAGGAGTGAACCGTTGTCATAAGGCCTTTGGCAATAGAGAAGTTGTCATGGATAACTTTGACTACAGGAGCCAGGCAATTGGTAGTACAGGATGCGTTGGATATGATATGGTGTTTCTCCGGATCATAAGATTCTTCATTAACACCCAGGACGAAGGTACCGTCAACACCTTTGCCGGGAGCTGCTATAATTACTTTTTCGGCACCAGCCTCAAGATGTGGAGTACATTGGTCACGTTTCCTGAATTTACCCGTTGATTCCATAACGATGTCGACACCGAGGTCTTTCCAGGGGAGTTTTGACAGGTCGCCGGTTTCATTGGTTACTCTGATTTCTTTCCCGTTAACAATGAGGGCATTTTTATCGTATTTGACATCAGCATTAATTTTCCCATGGACTGAATCGTATTTTAAGAGATGGCAGAGTGTCTCCGTCGATGCCCTCGTATTGACAGCGGCGATTTCAATATCATTTCTTCCGAGACATGCCCTGATTATATATCTGCCTACTCTGCCGAAGCCGTTAATGGCAATTTTGATACTCATTGCGTACCTCCACTAATATGTTGAAATATTTAGTTATTTTGCCAGCCCACTATTGGATAGGCTGAGGTAGTTATTGAAAACTTTCATGTTATGTCTGGATGACAGGATATTAGCTACCTGAAAACGGCAAGTCAACATCTTTTTGTTTAACCTCTCAAAAAGGTATGTGTCCATGTTCGAGTTGTGAAGAAGCAAAAAATATCAATCACTTCTTGACAGAAAGATCGATAGTTAATAGAATTACCTGATATGAAATTTATAATAACGAAAGACACGTTATTCGTTGCTTGTCAATTGAATAGATGATGAGTCGATTTGCTCGGACAGTATTTTGGGGGATTTTGGTTTTTTTTCTCATCCTTTCGTTTTCCGAGAAGGGATGGGGTGGCAAAATGAATAAAGATACGAGGAAATCAATTATTGCAGGATCCTGGTATCCCGGGGATCCGTCAATATTGAAGTCGGATATAGAGAGTTTTCTTGCCAGTGTTCCCATAGGCAGTGTGGATGGTAAGGTTATTGCCATTGTATCGCCTCATGCCGGATATATGTATTCCGGACAGGTTGCTGCTTACTCATACAATCTGATAGCGGGAAAAACATTCGATTCGATAATTGTCATAGGACCAAGCCACAGATCTTGTTTTAGCGGAGCTTCTATCTATAACAAAGGGGGATATGAGACCCCCTTAGGCGTTGTTCCCGTTAATGTTGAGCTTGCCAATGAAATCATCGCTCAAAGCGATATAACATCATTCGTTCCTGCTGCCCATTCCCAGGAGCATTCAGTTGAAATTCAACTCCCCTTTTTACAGGTGATTTTTGATACATTCAATTTTGTTCCTGTTGTTATGGGTACCCAGGATAAAAAGACCTGCGAGGATTTGTCTGACGCGATCGCCAAGGCTGTTAAAGGTAAAAAAGTCATGATCGTGGCGAGTTCTGACCTTTCTCATTTTCATGGATATGAACAGGCTGTTTCGATGGATTCAGTGGTGTTGGGCCATATGGAAAAAATGGACTGGGAAGGGCTTTTGGCGGATTTGGAGAGGGGTAAGTGTGAGGCCTGCGGCGGAGGTCCTGTTGCAGTGACAATGCTGGTTGCAAAAAAGCTCGGAGCCGATGGCGCTAAAATACTGAACTATGCAAATTCGGGAGATATAACAGGAGATCGACGGGGGGTCGTCGGTTATGCATCTGCCGTTTTTTATAAAGTAAATCGCCGGGATGCTTCAGATAAGAAAAAACAGGCAGGTATAGAATCAGGGTTCAGTGAAAAGGATAAGGACAGTCTCCTTGAAATTGCAAGAAAGAGTATAGAATGCAGATTAGCCGGGAAAGATATTCCTGAATTTTCCACGGTATCAGGTATTTTGAAGGAGAAGAGAGGGGCTTTTGTTACACTGAAGAAGCATGGTCAGTTACGGGGATGCATAGGATCATTCGATGCAAAAGGGTCTCTTTGTGAAACGATAGAAGAAATGGCCCGGTCAGCGGCCTTTAATGATCCGAGGTTTCCACCCGTGACCGAGGAGGAACTGGATGACATAACAATTGAAATATCAGCACTAACACCCCTGAAAAAGATAAAAAACAGTGACGAGATTGAAGTAGGTAAACATGGAATTTATATTGTCAGGGGACGTTATCGGGGGGTTCTGCTCCCACAGGTAGCCACAGATTATAATTGGGATAAGGTTACCTTTTTAGAGGAGACATGTCACAAGGCAGGTCTCCCTGCTAATGCATGGAAAGAAAAAGATACGGAGATATATATTTTTTCTGCAGATATCTTTGGTGAAGATGAATGAAAGTTTTCCTGGAATTAAATGAAAAAAGAGCTTGACAAAAAATATTTTTTGAGATTAAACCGTTCAATTCGGTTGTTGAAGGTATTTGAACCGTGTAAAATTTAATTAAAGACGGAATGTTTGAGCTAATAATGCTGGCGTAGCTCAACAGGTAGAGCAGCTGATTTGTAATCAGCAGGTTGCGGGTTCGAGTCCCATCGCCAGCTCCAGGTTGTTGTGTGGTAAATTTGTGGAGGGGTTCCCGAGTGGTCAAAGGGAGCAGACTGTAAATCTGCCGGCGAAG
>CAZGAK010000091.1:0-4778 GCA_964523565.1 uncultured Syntrophaceae bacterium
AAAACGGAAGGGTTTTTAAAAGAAACGTTAAGTGGCGTTTAATGGAATATTCAATCTCTCTCAAAGGTAATCCCATACTTTTCCAGTTTCCTCTCAAAGGTGGGACGAGAAATCCCTAAAATCTCACAGATCTCTCCCTTATTTTTATCACTATTCTTGATTACTTTCCTGATTTGCATCTCTTCTGCCTCGTCAAGGGTCAGAAATCTCCCCGAATCTGCGAGACCATCCCCTCCAATTCCCCCTTCTGTACCTTCATTTTTAACATCTTCCATAAGATCCGGGAAATTTCCCCTTTCGAGGGTACGTCCCTGGGCGACCACAGCAGCTCTGACCAGCAAATTCTCCAATTCTCTGATATTACCGGGCCAGTGGTATTTGAAAAAGATGTCCATTACACCATCAGATACCCCGGCAATCCGCTTGTGAAGATCCCGGTTGATCTTCTTAATGAGATACTCAACAAGGGGGGAAATATCCTCACTTCTCTCCCGTAGCGGAGGAATCCTGATCAGTACAATGTTAAGACGATAATAAAGATCATCTCTGAATTTTCCTTCCCTTACCAGGGCTTTCAGATCCCTGTTGGTCGCAGCAATGATCCGTGCATTCACCCTTACCCTGTCTTTACCGCCAACCCTTTCAAACTCCATCTCCTGTAATACTCTCAGAAGCTTGGCCTGCAGATTCATTGACATTTCGCTGATCTCATCCAAAAATACTGTGCCATAACGGGCAAGTTCGAACTTCCCCGCTTTCCTGGCAAATGCCCCGGTAAAGGAGCCCTTCTCATGGCCGAAAAGCTCCGATTCAAGCAGTGTATCCACAATGGCAGAACAGTTAACCGCTATATAGGGTTCATTCATTGACGTATTGTGGTGAATGACCTTGGCAATTAATTCCTTGCCTGTCCCACTCTCGCCTTGAATAAGAACCGTTGTTTTACTCTGGGAAACGACACCGATGGTCTTAAATATCTCCCCCATCCCCTTGCCGTTGCCGATAATATCTCCCACTTTGAAATGCCGTGAAGGTTCAGTTTCCACGAGAAGGCCATTCATCTTCCTCTCCATGTCGAGGACATTTATGGCCTTTTTGATGGTCATATCGAGTTCATCCACATTAATCGGCTTGTGAATATAATCAAATGCACCCTTTTTCATGGCGCTAATCGCCGTGTCCATGTCATGATGAGCGGTAATCATGATCACCTTGAAATTATCAACCTCTTTTTGCAAATCCTCGAGAACCGTAAAACCGTCAATATCGGGAAGCCTGATGTCGAGAATGACAACATCCGGTGAGATTTCAACAAACTTATTTAAACCGTCTGTGCCGGTTGTAGCCGTATGCACGTCATATCCTTCCTCGGTCAGATAGAGATCAAGGGTTTCGCAGATAGAGATGTCATCATCAATTACGAGAATCTTTGGCATGTTATTGTTCCTCAATACAGTGAATAGTGATGGACTTGTAAATAGTGGTCAGTGGTCAGTATTATTAATGACTGCGTTCACTGTTCACTTGTTCCTGCTCTATCGGTAAGGTTACCATAACCTTGGTTCCCTCTCCTTTTTTACTTAAGATTTTTAAGGCACCCTGATGCAGGTCGATGATCTTTTTAACCTGCGTGAGTCCCAGGCCTGTGCCATACTTCTTCCTGGTAAAGAATGGGTTGCACAGATGCGACATGTCTTCTTCATCAATACCGCATCCATTATCCTCGACCCCAACCAATATTGCTTTACCGCCATCATCAACCAGCTTCGCTGATATGAAAAGCTTCCCTTCAGCCTCCATTGCATCAATGGCATTCTGATAGATATTTATAAATAACTGCTCCAGCCTCGCGGGATCAACCTTAATAAGGGGAATGTTTTCTTCAAATCCTGTCCTAATATGGATTCCCTTGTCTGATATAGGTTTTTCCACCATCGCAAGGGCATGTTCGAGAATTCTTTTTATATCTGAAGGCTTCTTTTGGGGGTCCGACGGTTTCGCAAAAACAAGAATATCATTGACGAGTTTTTCGAGGTGATCGACTTCTCTCTGGGCAATCCTGAATCTCTTCGAATCATTCCCCGATGGCTGCATGCGCTTTTCCAGGATCTGGAGACTCATCTTTATGGAAGACAACGGATTCCTCACTTCATGGGCAATACCCGCAGCCAACTGACCGACTGCTGCAAGCTTCTGGCTCTCATAAAACTTTCTCTCCAGATTTTTAAACTCTGTAATATCGCTCTGTACATAAACATACCTGTCAGTCCCCTTCACGAGGCAGGGTGTCATGAGTAAAGTCTTCTTTGAGCCATCTCTTGCAATGGCCTCAACCTCATAAGGCGTATAAATGCCCCTTTTTACATCCTTCCATTTGGCCAGAGTAATATCTCTGATTTCAGGGGCAACAAAATCTGCGATGTGTTTACCCTTGACATGATGTGAGACCAGACTGTCCCCTCTCTCCAGGTCCCGACTCATATAATTGATAATTCCTTCACTGCTTATGTCAAATAACTTATCCGGCGAACTGTCCAGGATAGACTGGAGGTAATCGTAAAGGTTCTCAATCCTTTTCCTGAGATTGATATTCTCCGTCAGCTCATTCTGGAGGGTCTCGGCATATTCCGCCAGGCTGAGTTCCATCTCTTTCTCCCTTGACACATCCTGAAGTGTTTCAATGGCCGCAGTAATTTCTCCCCTTTCATCATAAATAGGAGCCGCTAAAAAATAGAGATGCCTGCTCTTTCCTCCCAGGTCTTTAAAAAAATCTCTCGCTTCATAGGCGCCTTTTACATTTTCCGATTTTTTCACCTCCTTGGCGCCGTAATAATTCTCAAGTCCCTCAATATCATGGTCAACAATAAGGTCAGCAATAAGCGGCCTTCCCCGGCTATAGAAAGGAATATACTGATTGTCTGTACCGATCATATCTCTGGCATTAAACCCCGTCAGTTCCGAACATGCCCTGTTCCAGAGAATGACTTTATGTTCTCTGTTCACTACAAAGGTGGGTATGGGAGATCCCTCGATAATTCCTTCGATGGTCTTATGTTCCCTGATAAGTTTTCCCTGCCAGTCCTCCTTTTCCTTGAGATGCTTCAGTTCTTCTCTGACACGTAAGTGCTTTCTCCCCGAATAGACTATAAATGTACTCCCTATGACGACAGCGGCAATCAGTCCAATAGCTACAATCATGACATTGAAAAAAGTTTTGAGCAAAAGCGAAATCGCAACATAGTAAGGAGTATTAATGGCTATCACCCACTTCCGTGAACCCAGGTGGATCGGGACATAGGCTACGATGTTTTTCCCATTCCTTCCACTTTCTTCAAGCAACATATACTCGCCATATCCTTCTTGCCCTTTCAGAAGCGTACTTTTCAGGGACATTCCCCCTTCAGTTTTTGCACCTTCGAGTATCCCTGCATCTTTACCTGTAAACTCCGCATCGGTGTGGACAACTATTGCACCATTATCGTCAACTATCCAAACAGAACAAGGCATGCCACTCTTAACCCGCTTGATATATCGATCAATAATAGTGGAAAAAGAAAGTACGGCCAAAACCACACCGGAGAATTCATTTTTTGAATCATATTTAGGAACAGCGACAATAATCGATTTAAATCTGCTTTCTACATCCTCATATTTTTCTCCCCCAACCAGTAATAGATCGCTTATGTATGGTTTCCCAGTTTTCTTTACCTCCTGAAAATAGCGACGAAATCCAAAATTCTTACCTGTTATCCCCTTGAGAAAAGAGGATGGATAACCGATTACAAGTACACCTCTTTTATCCTCTACGGCTATAAACTCAACCTTTCCCTCCAGGTCATCATAAATTACTTTCATGCCCTGTACTGTAGTCTCAGGAATGGCTTCCCTGACACATGGAAGCCTGGACAGAATTACCATACTCTTCTCAATACCAATAAGAAAATCTTCTATTCCGGCAGCTGTCCCTCTGACAATAGCCATCTGTTGCTTACTGAACTGCTCCACCATAGCCTTTTCCCTTGTATGCTTGATGGTTAGAGCTATCAAAAGGATCAATATGATAACGGCTGACGTCGTAAGCCAGATGGAAATCCCCAACTTGGTCTTGAAAAATTTCTTTTTATCGTCAAAACCGGTTTTATCCATATTCATCATTTTTCTCATGAAACGGACAACCCCTTCTCGATTGAGAAAAGGGCGTCAATTATTCTTCATCTTTTCTTTTTTTGTCTTTATATTCTTTAACACCGATAAACACATAGACAGACACAGCGGCGCCTAAAGAAATGAGAAGGTTGATTAATCCGCTTTGAATTCCTATAACATAGTCACAAACAAGCCAAACAACAAGATAGGTAGCAACAGTTAATATTTCCTGCATCATTAAACCTCTCGAAGGATTTGATTTCTTTATAGTTTATACAGCCTCAACTCTGAACCCGTTGAATGTCCTGATACTACAGACCTTGCTCATAAATTTCAATAAAAATAAATCTTAACCAGGACAAGCCGGAACCAAACAAGATATATTTTTATCACGAAAGCACGAAAGCACGAAAAAGAAAATTTAATTTCGCGCTTTTTTTTCGTGGTTTCGTGATTGTTTTTTATTTTTTACTTTCATCTTCCAGCCTTTAGCCTTTAGCCTTTAGCCTTTAACCTTTAGCTCTCAGTCCTCAGTCCTCATTGCTCATTGCTCATTGCTCATTGCTCATTGCTCAGCCCTTTGCGGCTTTGCCGTATTAGTCTTCATATTTTACTTTTCGTTAAATTAATGG
>CAZGAK010000092.1:0-4463 GCA_964523565.1 uncultured Syntrophaceae bacterium
CATTGTTCAGATCGTGTGCCATGCCACCGGCGAGGGTGCCCAGGGCTTCCATCTTGCGCGCATTATGAAGCCTGGTTTCCAGTTTCTGCCTTTCTTCCTCTGCCTGTTTTCTTTGAACAAGTTCTTCCCGGAGTTGCATATTTACGCTGTCCAGTTCCCGGGTACGCTCCGCCACTCTTATTTCAAGATTTTCTTGTATCTGTCGCAGCAAACCCTCTACTTTCTCTCGTTCGGCAACTTCCTCCTCAAGCTGCAGGTTCTTTTCCCTGATGTCATGTTCTCTTCTGTTCGCTTCTTCAATACGTGTATGCAGCACCTCGTTGTGAGTGTTGAGCCGCCACAACCCCCCCGTTGCACCCAGAATAACTACCAATAATATCCCCATGGTCAGGGGGAGCCGCCAGGGAGGCGCACCACCGAACACCTCTGAAGTTGTGGACACTACTGCCAATGAAAACGGGGTATCCTTGACTGGAATCCGGATTGCAATCATGTCTGATTTGGTCCCATTATAAACTGCATCGAACCGATAAGGTTTCCAACTTTCTGCTTTTCCAAAATCAAACTGAACGTTATAAGGGGCTTCCAGATTTTCCGTTGCTGCGAAATGCAATTTACCTTTCGGGCAAACGATGCCATATACACGGCTTGAGGATTTATTCTCTGTTTGAATAAAATACTTGTAAATGGGATTTGGTGATACCCATGCCAGGAGTTGTCCCGCATATCGGTTTTTAAAGAAACAGGGGGTGGAGACCGCCACACTTAACAACTTTCCATAGTGTTCGGCGATGATGATCGGTTTGGAACTATCCGGGGCAAGATATTTTTTCCATTCTTTTTCGGGTTCACTTTTGGCGGATTTTAACGGCATACGATCAACGAGTAAATCGCCGCTGCTGTCTATAAAAACAATCCGTGTATATATCCTTTCAGCATTGAACCTTTTTTCGTTCAACAGTCTGTCAAAACTCTTGTTAATGGCAATCAGACTGGCCTTTAACCCATACTCCATTGACATTCCCAAGGCTTTATTCTCAAAGAATATGGAGATCTCCCGGCTTTCTGCAAGGTCTTTCAGGTCGTCTTTCCGCTCGGAGTAAAAGTAGCTTGTCGCCGTTGCCAACTTCTCCGTATCATAACTCAGTTGGTTAAGGGTCGAATCATGCAGCTTTGCCAGCGAAATATAATTTTCCCAAAGCAGGAAACCGATTAATCCAATCAGCAAGATACCCGATACGATACCTGCAAGTTTTATCCTCTTTTTCTTTGATGTCTGGTCAGGTTGCATTTTAACCCCGGTTAAATCCTGAAAATCAAAAATAAATAGAAAATCTCTTCAGGCAAGTTATGATTTTTACTTCTCCTCGAAAAATTCGGGATAATATGTGAAAACTGCCGGGTAATATTTCCTTACAAGGCGCAAATACGTTCCATTATTTTTACACTCTTTAAAAAAGCGATTAAAGGCATCTAACGACCGGGGCGATGTTTTGGCAAACGCGAAACCCATGTTCTGCTTATGAGAAACCGGGCCGATTACTTTCACCTCGCCGGGCCATTTTTCCAGAGCAATCAGGGCATCAGGTACGTCCAGAAGGGTCGCATCGGCATCACCATTGATGACGGCGGGGGCGAGTTCATTCAGGTTTCCTTCAAACAGTTTAATCCTGGCGCCGGTATCCTTTATCCCGTAAAGTGAGGGGTCAAGGCATGTTTTGGCCAGTCCAAGAATTGTACGATCCTTCAACAGGGCCTTCACAGAGGCGATGTCCCTGTCAGTGTCACCGGATGGTTTAATGGGTTTCATGTGAGAATCGGCCCGGGCCAGTATCCAGACCTGTGTAGGAAAAGTCGGGGTGGAATAGTTTACGATTTTCTGGCGCCAGGGGAGTACGGTAAAACCGTTGGCTATTATATCTCCCTTAACAGGCACATCCCCAATGACTTCGATATCTTTACCCCTGGCTATGACCTTCTTTCCCGTCAGATCCCCGATCACATCACTCCATGATGTTTTGACGTAAACATATTTTACGCCCAAGTGTTGAGCAAAAAGCCCTGCCATTTCCACATCAATTCCGTCACCACTGCCTGTAACAAAATTTGCATAGGGCACACCCAGGTGTCTCAATACCCCGTTCTTCTTGATTTCAGAAAGATCTGTCCCGGACGCAATCCCTATGGAGACGGTCAGCAATATGGCGAAAACGCACACATGTGTTATTGCTGTGATCATCTTTTTCTTATTCATACTGTCCTCCTGTTTAGTTTTTTTCTACACTTTACTTAGTTGGTAAGAAAATAGAGATACTTTAGTAAATAGTTTGATTTAATTATTGGTAATCGAATACTTACCGTACAGAGAGTTCTCCAGGATGTAGAGGCGGACGGAATCCGGGACGAGGTGCATGATCGACCGCCCCTTTTTTGTCCTGATTCTTATGTCGGTGGAGGATATGTCCAGAAAGGTTAATTTTCTGAAGTATATGGAATGCCCGGCAGGACCTTTGAATCCGTCAGTGTCCCTGTCATACTCAAATTGTGAGGCAAAATCGGGAGGGAGTATTCCTGAGAGACCTCTGGCTTCGTAACCCGGTCTGGTCATGACAACAAAGTTGCACAGTGATAATAATTGTTTCCACTCTTTCCACATCCAGATATCGTTAAACGCGTCCTGCCCCATGATGAAATAAAGCTCAAGGTTTTTCGGCGAATGATTAAGAAAATACTTAACCGTGTCAATAGAGTAAGATTTGCCCTCCCTCTGACTTTCTATATCGGAGACTGAAAATAAGGGGTTTTCTTCGGCGCATAGTTTTATCATCTTTTCCCGATGGTGAAATGGTGTGATCTCTCTATCGGTTTTTAGGGGCTGGCTGGCGGCGGGAATAAAGATGATCCTGTCCAGATCGAAGATTTCGCGGATCTCCTCTGCGCATCTCAGGTGTCCGAGATGTATCGGGTTAAATGTGCCTCCGAATAGTCCCCATTTCATGTCCTGATCTGTCCGTTTCCGTAAATAATAAACTTCGTAGTTGTCAGTTCCTGAAGACCCATTGGCCCAAAGGCGTGAAGTTTTGTCGTACTGATTCCGATCTCCGCACCAAGACCCAGTTCAAAACCGTCACTGAATCTTGTAGATGCATTCGCCAGGACGGTTGAGGAATTAACCTCATTCAGGAAACGCTGGGAGTTATTATAATCACGGGTGATGATAGATTCTGTATGAAGGGAACCGTATTTTTCAATATGAGCCATGGCCTCATCCAGGTCATTTACCACGCGGATGGCCAGAATAAGATCGAGATACTCTTCGTACCAGTCTTCCTCGGTGGCTTCTTCAATATCGGGAAGGATTGTCCGTGTATTCTCACATCCCTTGAGTGTAACGCCGGCATCCTTCAGGTTCTTCGCTACCCGCGGAAGGAACGTTTCAGCAATCTTCTTGTGAACGAGGAGTGTTTCCATGGCATTGCAGACGCCCGGTCTTTGTGTCTTGGCGTTCATGCAGATCGTATCGGCCATATCGAGATCTGCGCTTTCATCGACGAAGATATGGCAAACACCTTTGTAGTGCTTGATGACGGGTATCCTGGACTGGTTCACGACGGCCCTGATCAATTCTTCCCCCCCCCTGGGGATGATGATATCTATATATTCCTCCAGTTTTAGCATTTCATTGACCGCCTGCCTGTCCGTTATGGGAATGACCTGTATGGCTGCCTCGGGGATATTCACATTTCGCAGGACATCCTGCAATATTCTGGTTATGGCAAGACTGGAATTGATTGCTTCGGATCCCCCCCTGAGAATGACGGCATTTCCGGACTTGAGACACAGGGCGGCGGCATCTGCCGTCACATTGGGGCGTGACTCATATATGATTCCGATAACGCCCAGTGGAATTCTCATCCTGCCGACAAGCAGACCGTTGGGCCTTTTCCACATGGAGGTAACCTCTCCCACCGGGTCAGGTAGAGCGGCAACTTCCTTCAGACCTTCAGCCATTCCCTTTATGGTAGATTCATCAAGGGTAAGCCTGTCTATCATTGCTTTGGAAAGCCCCTTCTTTTGGGCATAATCAAGATCCTTTGCGTTTTCAGTGGTGAGATAATCCATATTCTTGATCAATTCATCTGCCATTTCAAGGAGGGCCTTATCTTTTACCCGGGAAGAAATCTTTGCAAGGGTACTCGCAGCCTCTTTTGCTTTCTCAGCAATTTCAATTACCTGTTCCTTAATACTCATGACGTCATCCTCTCTGAAATAAAAAAGTGTCGTATGTTAAATATATTATTGATTTTTCTCCATTACTTTGTCATTAATACTGCCGCTACTTTGTCATTAATACTGCCGCATTTTCCGTAAACAGGAGCAAATCGATAAAATTGGCAAATCTTCCTATTGTCGTGTCAAGTCTCGAGTGTCATTGCGAGCGAAGCGAAGCAATCTCCTGCTAC
>CAZGAK010000093.1:0-4264 GCA_964523565.1 uncultured Syntrophaceae bacterium
TTAAGATTGTTTTGATTTAAGATGCCCCGCCTTGTAGGCGGGGTAATTCACTTCCCAAATCGTACCCAAATAAAAAGGACTAACCATAATCATAGTTAGCCCTTTGCAATTCCGGCATTTTCACAGAGAGTCGAATCCTGGTCACCGGATTGAAATGTAAGAAAACCATTATGCTGAGTATCTATGGCCGACAAGAAAAGGCGATGAATGACAATTCGTGCTTTGTCCCAGGAAGAGTCCGAGCAAATACGGTTTCTGGGACAGAAAAGCCATCGCCTGTTTCCTGATTTCAGATTCAGCATAATCAATACTACTGTGATAGGTCTGGTAGTCAAAGGTAATGCTGCGTGCAAAATAGAGAGGTTTAAGTACGTTAATGATCTCGGTCTTTGTTTGTTCAGATGCTCCGTCGAAAAGATAAAGGAGTTTATAGACAATCTGTGACCAGAGCATGATATCTATATCATATTGATCCATTAATAATTTGTCATGGATGTGCTGATAGGTATAGGGGTCTAAATAATGTTTTAGTAAGTCCTGGTACTTGTTGTATTCTTTTCGACAAGCTTGTTTAAGCTTCAGGATGTCTAAAGATATTGGTACTATGGATTCGGTTGTTTCATCCAGGCCATAACGGTTTACGCTACGAACTTCATTCTGCCAGCAGATGCCTGAGCCGTTATTTAAACATGAATCCAGCCATTGAGATTTGTGTTTGAGTAATGTTGAAAAGAGCGTGTACACAACTTCTTCAAACATCTTGTCGAGCTTCGGAAAACTCGCATTGTGGATTTTAGCGCCCAGTCCCGACTGGCAGACGCTAAAATCTCCGGATAATGCATTCAGTGACATAAAGATGTCGATTCCATACTGTCGATTCATCTCGTTCCATTCCTGTTCAAGCCAGTGAGAGCAGAGCTTTGGAGAAAAAGCGAAATCTCCTCCAATCGGCTGGCGAACATCAAAACCCATGAGTGAAAAGACAAGGGGATAGCAAAAATGATTTGTAATCGTTCCGTCAAACTGATGTCGTGAATATAAAGGGGTAACGTAATCATGACCATCCATGATGGGGTATCCGAGATACTTTATCCATTCCGGGGTGATTGATTGCAAGTCCGCGTCAACAACGACCATAACCTTTGCTTCCGTCTTCCGACAAAAATTGAAAAGATTAAAGAAATTATTTCCCTTTCCCTTTATACCTTCAGGAGTTGATATATATTTTTTATGAACTCTTTCAGGAGTTTCGACAGAGAGGAACACATCCCTCGTGCCGTCAGGGCTGCAATTATCACAGTTTACAATAACACTTCTTGAATCAGGGAAGTACTTATTAAGACCATTTCCCACCATCTGGACAACATGACCTATTGTCCGGGACTCATTATAGGAAGGAATACCAACGACTACCTGAAAATTTTCATTCATAAATCTGCTCCTTTGATATGGGGACTGTTTAGACAAAATATAGCAAGTTATGTGCCAGCAGGCATTGTTCATTTTTAGGCATTATAATCAGTATGTTACGCTTAAATCAAAACGAGACCTTCGCAGAATGTTCAATTTTGTTCAAGTTCAAGGAAGGCGAAAATTTTAACCACAGGAATATATTGGATATTTCGAGGATTAAAATTTGAGACTGACGCAGAAATTGGTCAAAAGGGGACGTTATGCAAAGGTCTCCAAAGCATGTTCCAACAGACATTGTAGTTTTGGAACATGAGATGAATGGCATCCGCAAATTGTATGAGTTTCCAACTCATCCAAGCTCCAAATATTGGAGGTTGCATTATGACAAATGAAGGTTTTAACGTGAAAATGTGAGGCGTGCGTGATAAAAATTATTTCTTAAGTGCAAAAAAAAGGAGCCAACCATAGAAATGGCTGACTCCTTAAAATTACTGGCGTCCCCACGGGGAGTCGAACCCCGGTCGCCGGCGTGAAAGGCCGGTGTCCTAGGCCTCTAGACGATGGGGACGCATAATATAATCAATTGAATCCGATCTTATATATTTTTATGTTCCGGAATGTCAAGAAGAATTGTACTTCCATGGCATTTTTCAAAGGTCTCACATTGCGGTTATTCAAATATCACGGGTTCCCTTAAAATTGTTTTCCTTGCTGCAACTGCGCACTGCGCTATATCCGGGTGAGTATCTTTGAGCGAAGCAATCTGATGAAGGTTATCTGCCGTCCTTGATATAAGCATAGTCAGATCACCATCGGCTATCTTCAATTTATTTGTAATCCGTGTCCACTCGACATTTCTGGCCCATCTGTAAATGGCCACCGAAGCCCAGAAGGGAAGAGGATTTATCTCAAATCCTGCGTCTTTCATCCTTTGTGAAATGGGAATGACGGTTGAGATGATTTTATCGTAAGCTGTCAGAAGCTTTTTTGATTGTTCACCTCTTTTTAAAACGATATTCGCATCTCTGTCATAGACGAATGGAGCAACAACGGCCGCGAGGAGAGCCTCATCTCCTTCCGGGAACGCATTATTTTTCAGACATTCGGCGATAAGAAGTGGCTGGTCCAGTCTTAACTGTGATGTCCACATCCCTTTTTCTGTCAGACGATTCTCTCCATTTACGAATCCCTCTGCTTTCAGGAAATTCAGATGTTTCTCAAAGTCCTTCCACAGAGCCAGACTTATCTTTTTCTTCTTTTTTTCGTCCTGCTGGTAATTGGCGAGAGATCTTTCGAAAATATTCATGATGTCTTCGGGTGTATGTGAAAGGAGAAGATTCAATGCCATGGAAAAGTCGTTTCGAATCCGGCTCACTATTTTTTCCGGCTCCCTAAAGAAGAGGCTTTTGATATGTGCAGTATCCATGTATCTTTGTGGAACAGCTAACATAAAGCCGATCTTATCCTCCCCCCGTCTTCCTGCCCTGCCCGTCATCTGGTGAAATTCTGTGGCATTCAGAGGCAGGAATTCACGGCCGTTGAACTGATCCGAGTTGAACAGCACAACCGATCTTGCCGGGAAATTAACTCCCGCTGCCACGGTGGAAGTCGCAAATATGCCATCGAGATGACCTTTCTTCATCATTGTTTCAACCATGAACTTCCACGCCGGCAATTGCCCGCCGTGATGGGCTCCCACACGGTAACGGCGAAGACTCTGGAGTTGTTCGTGTTCCTTCAAGTAGGGAAAACGATCGATGATTTCCTGTAGGTCTTCGTTGAAGGATTCTTCGTCTGTCCGGGCTGAAACGGTTTTAATGAGATTCACAGCAACATTGCTTTCCCCCCTCGATTTGAGAAAAAATATAGCGGGGAGGAGTTTGAATTTTCTCAGCACTCCTATGATTTCATCAAAGGGAGGAAGCCTGTTCCCGTGTCGATAAATGGTTGGTTTATTCTCCATAAAGGAGGCAACCTTCTTGTAGATTTTTTTCCTGTTCAGAAGAGGCATTAATCTTCCTGACGGGTGGAGAAAAAGGGGGTAAAGGGGTACGGGTCGTCTGTCTTCTTCTACGACAATGCATTCCTTGCCTCTGATCGAATTCAGCCAGCGGGCAATTTCATTACCGTTTCCAACGGTTGCCGACAACAGCAGTAAATTTATCCTTGTAGGAAGGTAGATCATGATTTCTTCCCAGACAACCCCCCTGTCTTCGTCTCCCAGGAAATGGGCCTCATCCAGGATGACAAGATCATAGTCGAGATCCTCTCCACTATGCATTACATCATAGAGCTGATTTCTCAGAATTTCTGTTGTTCCCACGATGATGGGGGCTTCTGAATTTTCTTTTGTATCTCCTGTGAGAATTCCAACATTGCTGCGACCGAAGCTTTCCCCAAATTCTACCCATTTGGAATTAGTCAGCGCCTTCAGAGGTGAAGCATACCAGCAACGCCCTCCCTTTTGGAAAACAGATGAAATCGCCTGCTGGGCAATCCATGTTTTCCCCGCACCCGTTGGTGCAATAACGAGGCAGTCCGTTTTTTTAATATATTCCAGGGCATTTGATTGGAAGGGGTCTGGTGAAAAGGGTGTTGAAGGTGGTTTTCCAATACGGGAAAATATTTCTGTAAGTACGGGTTCAGACTCTGGCTTCATCCTGAAAGGTTTTTCGTCGGCAGGTCTTCTCCCGGGTTTTCTATGGGAACCCTTTTCCGGATGACGGACCCTCCTTTTGATTGTTCTGTGGTTTTTGTAATTTCTTGAATCTTGAGCCATCTTATTTGTCCTATAAAATTGATGCCTTCGTAAAAAGTCTAAATCCAATAACTATTTAAAATAATTTACAAA
>CAZGAK010000094.1:0-3903 GCA_964523565.1 uncultured Syntrophaceae bacterium
TTTTCGGCGGAAAAGGCGGCGTTGGCAAGACCACCATGGCGGCAAGTGCTGCGCTTTATCTGGCGCAATCCAATCGTAACGAAAAAAAAGTCCTGATAGTATCGACCGATCCGGCCCATTCCCTGTCGGACAGCTTCGGGATAGAGATTGGTGATTGCGTTACGCCCATTCCTTACAAAAAAGGGGGCAGGGGTCAGGGGCCAATCCGCGATCCGCAATCCGCAATCAGTAATCTGTACGCCCGTGAGCTGGACACATCCAGGTTGGCGGATGAATTCAAAGGAAAGAATGAAGCCGTCATCAAAAAGTTGGCGGACAGGGGAACCTATTTCGACCAGCAGGATATTGCGGAATTTTTCAATCTTTCACTTCCAGGCATGGATGAGGTTATGGCAATCATTGAAATGGCCAATTTCCTCCGGGACGGGGCCTATAATATCCTGATAATGGATACCGCTCCCGCCGGGCACACCGTCCGGATGCTTAACCTGCCCGAACAGATGCAAAAATGGGTGGAGGTCATGGACCTCATGCAGCACAAGCACCGTTACATGTCCACACATTTTACAGGGAAAAGTTACGTCAAGGATGAGTGTGACATTTTTCTGGATGAACTTTCCTCGGATATAGACAGGGTTAAAAAACTGCTCTCGAACAGCCGGACAACCCGCTTTGTGCCGGTGACCATTCCTGAACCCATGAGTATCTATGAAACTGAAAGAATGCTCGGATCACTTGAAAAGATTAATATTCCCGTGAAGGAGATAATAGTTAATCGCGTAATGGAAAGTGACGGCTGTGAATTTTGTCGGCTGAAAAAAGAGGATCAAAAAGAGCCCCTTGGTGAAATCGAGGACAAGTTTTCCCGATATAGCTTGATTAAAGTTCCCCTGTTTCCCGTGGAAATTCAGGGAATCGATGAATTGAAAAGGCTGGCGGACTGTTTATCAGGCAAACCCAGGCCCATTGAAATTACAAAAGTGAAACCACCGGGTGAAGAACAGGGGAAATGCTTAAGCCTCAATCCCGATCTTGAATTTATCCTCTTTGGCGGCAAGGGCGGAGTCGGCAAAACAACACTGGCTTCCGCCGTTGCTCTATATACGGCCGGAAAATATCCTGAAAAACGGATCCTCATTTTCTCAACCGATCCGGCCCATTCCCTGTCGGACAGCTTCGGGATAGAGATTGGTGATAATGTGACGCCTATTTCAGTGGTCAGTGATGAGTGGTCAGTGGGCAGTGAGCAGGGGACAGGAGACCGGAGACAGGAGGCAGGGGACAGGAGACCGGGGACAGTGATCAATCCGCAATCCGCAATCCGCAATCCGCAATCGGTAGTCCGCAATCCGCAATCCGCAATCCATACAAATCTCTTTGGCCTTGAAATAAACGCTGATAAATTATTCGAAGATTTTAAAAAGAATTTTAAAGAAGAGATAGAAGGGGTGTTTGATAGATTTCTGGGCGGCAGGATTGATATTAAATTCGATCGCGAGGTCATGACAGAGCTCGTTACCCTTGCGCCTCCGGGGCTGGACGAGATTATGGCCCTGAATACGATCATGGACCTGAGAAAGGAAGAAAAGTTTGATCTGTTCATTCTTGACACATCACCTACCGGCCACCTGCTTCGTTTTTTAGAACTTCCCGATATGGTCAGGGAATGGTTGAGGGCATTTTTCAGGCTGCTTTTAAAATACAAGGGTCTTGTCAAGCTGACAAGTGCGGCCGAGAAAGCCCTGGCCATGTCAAGGAATATAAGGCGGATTCAGGAAACCCTGTCGAATTCCGAGAGAACGAATTTCGTCGGAATTACTATTCCCGAGTCTATGGGTGTCCTTGAACTGGAGCGTCTTGTTGGCGCTCTTGATAAATCCCGGATTCCCTGTAACAATATAGCGATAAATATGGTTGTCCCGCAGACCGATTGTGATTTTTGTTCCCTAAGGAGGACAGAACAACAAAGATATATAAAAGAGATTCATTCAAAATACCCCGATCATATCGTCACTGAAATCCCTTTGCTTTCTCAGGAGATCCGGGGAATGGAGAATTTAAGCAAGGTTGGTGAAATTCTGTTTTGCGATAGAGGTAGCACATGAAAGGAAACCTGTGAAACACGCTATTCTGGGGGTATTACTGCTTATCTGTGCAGTTTTATCATTGTATGTACATGGTCACCCGGGAATTGACATTGTATATACCCATCACAACCGTTTCCAGTGGTGAAGAAGCCGATAAGTACAAATATATGGAACAGGCATTGAATGAGAGAGAGGAATTCAGTTCGAGCCTGCTGAAAGGGAGTTATTGTGAGGACTAAATCACACGAAATACCTGAAAGATATAAAATTACAATAATAGCCATTCTTTTAACAGGCTGTTTGTGCCTGACCTTTTACGCCCATGAGATTCTCAAAACCGGCGTTATTTGTGCACACTTCTTTTATGTTCCGATAGTTTTATCGGCAATCTGGTGGAAGAGAAAAGGCCTTGTTGTGGCTGTGTGTTCAGGTGTAGCTGTAATTTTAAGCAGTGCTGTTTTTCTTGAAACAGATTTAATGAATAATTTCCTCCGTGGTTTCGCGTTTGTCGTAATTTCCTTCGTGGTTGCCATGCTGAGTGAGCGGATCGCAAAGGGCGAAAAGGAACTCAGGAAAAGTGAAAAAAAATACCGCAGTATTTTTGAGAATTCTGTTGAAGGTATTTTTCGAACCACCCCGGAAGGAAAATTTATCACAGCGAATCAAGCACTTGCTCAGATACATGGTTATGACTCTCCTGAAGAGCTTATTGAAACCATTACAGATATTGGGCATCAGATCTATGCAGACCCGGAAGATCGTCTTGTGATGATGAAGCAACTTGAAGAGCATGGTATGCTAAAAGGATTTGAAACACAGCTCTGCCGAAAAGACGGCGGCAGGATTTGGGGTTCTTTAAATGTCCGTACCGTACA
Source organism: uncultured Syntrophaceae bacterium (assembly GCA_964523565.1). Lineage (GTDB taxonomy): Bacteria > Desulfobacterota > Syntrophia > Syntrophales > UBA6807 > CAZGAK01. Next base: position 2,963 of record CAZGAK010000094.1, read on the forward strand.
CGATGAAAAAGGAACACTTCTCTATTATGAAGGCTTACTGGAAGACATTACTGCCCGCAAGCAGGCGGAAGAAAAATTACGTAAATCTGAACGGGAGAAATCTGTCATTCTCGATACCATGTCAGAGCCTGTATACCATATTGATACGAATATGAAAATTTTATCAGGAAACAAAGCTTCACTCGAGCTTCTCAACCTGTCTCCCGATCAGGCAGAAGGGAAAATATGCTATGAAGTGTTTCATAATCGGAACAAACCATGCGATGCCTGTCCCATAACAAAGGTATTTGAAACGGGCAAATCCCATGAATCCGATGTCGTTTCCTCTTTCGGGAAAAAGTGGGTTTTACGCGCCTGTCCCGTCCACGATGGAAGTGGAAACGTAACAAGTGCCATTGAGGTAGCACTCGACATCACAGCCATTAAAGAGGCAGAGGAATATCTGCGTCAATCGGAAGAAAAATATCGAAGCATCCTTGATAACATTGAAGAGGGCTATTTTGAGGTTGACATTGCAGGTAACTTTACCTTTTTTAGTGATTCATTATGCGAAATCCTCGGATATTCCAGAGAAGAGCTGATGGGCATGAATAACAGACAATATATGGATAAAGAAAATGCCCGAAAGGTCTTTAAGACATTCAATAAAGTATACTCCACTGGAAATCTCATAAAAGACTTCAATTGGGAGATCATAAGGAAAAGTGGGAATAGGAGATATTTAGAAACTTCCGCTTCTCTTATGAAGGGCTCAGATGGCAATCCGATCGGGTTCCGAGGTATTGCAAGGGACATTACAGAGCGAAAGCTTGCCGAGCAAGAAAGGGAAATGCTCGAATCCCGACTTCGCCAGGTTCAGAAGATGGAATCCATAGGCACATTAGCCGGCGGCATTGCCCACGACTTCAACAACCTTCTCATGGGCATCCAGGGGAATGCGT
>CAZGAK010000095.1:0-3641 GCA_964523565.1 uncultured Syntrophaceae bacterium
TCATGGAAGAGGTCATGAAATGTTATCCCATGCTGCCGGTGAGATTCGGAACCATCGGAGAGGGGATCGAACTTATAAGGGAAAAGGTTTTAAAGGCCAGATATGACGAGCTTAAAGAACTTTTAACATATATGGAAGACAAGATGGAGCTCGGCCTGAAGGTTCTATGGACAAGTAAAGAAAACACCTTCCTGGAAATCGTAGACGAAAACAAGGATATCAGGATGTTCAGGGATCACCTCATGTCAAAGAAAGTAAGGCCGCAGCGTGATCAGGTCAGGTTAGGCGATATGGTGAAAAAAGCCCTGGAAGCAAAGAAAATGCAGGAAGAAAAAGCGATTCTCGATTTATTGAAGGGGCTCTGGGTGGAGCATAAAAAAAACAATGTTTTCGGCGATCAGATGGTTTCCAACAGCGCCTTTCTGATCCGGAAAGATGGTGAAAAGGCATTTGACGAAATGGTGGATAACTTGACGGCAGGGCATGACGGTAAGATGAAATTCAAATATGTCGGGCCGGTGCCGCCATGTAATTTCGTGGAGATTGTGGTGAAATGGTAACCAGTGGGCGGATGATAGTGGGCAGTGGGCAGGGGGCAGCGGTCGGTGGGCAGAGGGTTGCTGGCGGTGAGCAGTAGAGGATAAACGAGAATATGGCAAAAACATATGAAAACCTGGACGCATGGATAAAGGCAGTCGAATTAACCGTAAGCATATACGAGATAACCAGGGATTTTCCAAAAGAGGAGATTTACGGCTTAACCTCGCAGATTCGAAGAGCCGTTATCTCGATTTCAAGTAATCTGGCGGAAGGTGCAGGGAGACCGTCAAAAAAGGACTTTGCACGTTTTGTAGACATTGGCATGGGATCTCTCAATGAGACCGAAAGCCTGCTCATAGTGGCACATAAACTTGGTTTTATTAACAGCGAAGCATACTTGGGCACAAGAAGCAAAACGGAAGAATTAGGACGGATACTTAATGGATTGAAGAAATATTTGAGAGCGTAAACCTATTATAAAATTCTGTAAAGGAGAATGCAATGCAATAGGTAGGAATAAACTGTACGCCGCCTGCTGCATTCTGCAATCAAAAAAATGGCTTTCATATTAGATGACATATTGCTTTCCCCGCTCAAGTTGACCGTATGGCTCGGGAAGAAGCTCAGAGAATCTGCCTATGAGGAGATGACTGACGAATCCAGGATTCATGAAGAACTATTGCACCTTCAGATGCGGCACGAAATGGAAGAAATAGACGACGAGACATATGAAAGAGAAGAAACTCAATTGATGGAACGATTAGAGGCCATCAGAAAACTGAAAGAGGAGATGTAAAAATGCAGGGAAACACGAAAGTGTGGCGTCCGTTCTCCGAACGGGTCGATGAGGATATCCCCCCTATACTTTCATTAAAAGGAGGTAATTGAAATGGCTTTAAGTATCACAAAAGTAATCCAAAAGGCACGATCTGAATTAGCTGATCTCACTGGCTTGGAAGTTTGCTCTACCGTAAGAGCAGAAAAAGAGGGCGATGGTTGGCTGGTAGTCATCGAGGTTGTCGAGAAACGCTCGATTCCTGACAGCATGGATATACTGGCCAAGTATGAGACGCGACTGGATACTGATGGAAACATCCTGGATTTCAAGCGAACAGGGATGCGCAAGCGAATTGATGTGAGTGAAAGCGAAGAATAATACAGGAGATACCTATGGCGACCGGAAACGAGAAAAAGGCCTTACAGGTAATCTATGAAGCCGGCGGGGAAACTACCAGTCATATCGTAAGCCGAAAGCTGGGTATAGATACGGAACATGCAAGACTTCTGTGTATGAACCTGGCTCGACAGGATTGTGTAGACATGAAAAGGTTCGGCCGGTTCAGAGTCACATTTCAAGGGAAACGGGCACTGGGTAAAATACCGGGTGTAGGAACAGGAAAAATGGATCAACGAATTCCGTTTAAGAGACTACATCAGGAACGAGTAGGCTGGGGGGTCATGTCCAATAGTAGTTACAGGTCTGCTCAGGCTTTCGATAAACCAGGGCAGGAAGAATTGAACTGGTCCACGGCAAAAGTTAATAGATCGGGGAAACACTTCTCTAAAGGGGCCGGGGGAATAATGATTGGAAAGATGCTGACTGAAACAACCTATCCCTGCGGTTTTTGCAGGGGAAAGGGAGAAAAACCGAAAGGAACCGTATGTCATGTATGCAGGGGAGGTGGGAAGATATCCTTAAATCCTCCTGCGGTCATTTGTGCTTACTGTAAGGGGGGAGGCGAAGAGAAGCCCCGAAGCAATCTTACCTGCACTGTCTGTCGCGGCAAGGGCTTTGTGAGTGTTACAGAACCGGTAGAAAGCTGTACATATTGCCGGGGAACAGGAAGAGACCCCCATAATAGCAAGCTTTCTTGCTTGAAATGCCGGGGTAAGGGCGTAGTGAGAAGGCCAGAGCTCCGGAGGACTATGCTTTGATAAGTTCGTAAAAAGTCTGTCATTCCCGCGTAGGCGGGAATCCAGAGAAGGCTAAGCACTTGAAAAGACTGGATTCCCGTTTTCACGGGAATGACAAAATTGTGCATATTTCGACTTTTTACGAGACTGTCAATCTTTAGAAAGAAAACTTTTATTTCCGGACAAGGTTTCAATTATAGAGGGTATTGCAAATGGTTAAAAACAAAAGTGATTTTCCTGTTGATGTATTTGAAGGAGAAAGAAAGATACGCCTGATAGCCGAGTTGCCGGGGCTTAATGAAGAGGATATCAAGATTGATTTAAACGAAAACGTTCTGGTCGTATTCGCCTACGGAAAAGACAGAACTTATTACAAAAACATCGAATTGCCCAGCCCTTCTGAAAACATAATCGGAAGATTATACAATAATGGCTTTTTAGAGATTATTCTGGAGAAAAAGGAGGATAATGATGGCCTTAGAACCATCTCGAACTAATGATCGTGTCGGTTTGGTCGACGTAATCGACAGGATCCTGGATAAGGGATTGGTGATTGACGCGGATATCGCCGTATCTCTGGTAGGGGTTGAGATGCTCGGTATTAAACTACGGGCTTCCCTTTCTTCCTTTGAGACGGCGAAAAAATACGGGCTGGAATTTCCGTCGGGAACCAATCTGGCAACGCCTGTTGGGGAAAAAGGGGGAAAATAATGGCCATAGAACCATCTCGAACTAATGATGGGGCCGGTTTAGCCGACGTAATTGACAGGATCCTGGATAAAGGTCTGCTGATTAACGCGGATATCGCCGTGTCTGTGGCGGGGGTTGAACTGCTCGGCATTAAAATACGGGCTGCCCTTGCGTCCTTCGAGACGGCGGCAAAATACGGACTGGAATTTCCGTCGGGAACCAATCTGCAAATGCCTGCCTGGGAAGAGGCGATGGTGGCGAAAGAAAGCTGTATTCAATGCGGGAAAAGGGTTCCCATCGAGGGGCTTATTACAACCGGCTGTCCATGGTGCGGGTGGATCAGTGCCGAGGCAAAGGAAATAGTGGTCAGTGATTAGGGGTCAGTTAACAGTAAAAACTACTTACCACTATTCACTATTCACTGAAAACTGACCACTGATAATTGAAATATGCCGATTGATATTGATGAAAAAAACCTGAAACACGGAGTCCTTGGG
>CAZGAK010000096.1:0-3475 GCA_964523565.1 uncultured Syntrophaceae bacterium
GCCTGGCGGATTATATTTCTCAATTCACGGACGTTTCCCGGCCAGTGATAGGAAATTAAATCCTCATAGGCCTCTTTAGAAAACCCGGGATAATTCTTCTTGAGCTCTAAAACAGCTTCATCCATGAATTTTTTCGCTAAGTATGGGATATCATCTTTTCGTTCCCTCAGAGGAGGTACTTTCATGGAAAATTCATTCAATCGATAGTATAAATCGGAGCGGAATCTGCCCTTTTCTATGTCCTCTTCCAGGGATGTATTGGTTGCCGCAACAACTCTAACCTCAATAGGAATGGGTTTTTTTGCACCCAATCTCTGTACATGTCTTTCCTGCATGATGCGAAGAAGCTTTTGCTGGGCAGGATAGGAAAGATTTCCAACCTCATCCAGAAATATTGTGCCTCCTTCGGCCAGCTCGAACTGACCCGGTTTGTTTGCGTGGGCGCCCGTAAACGCCCCCTTCATATAGCCGAACAGTTCACTCTCTATCAGGGTTTCAGGAATTGCGCCGCAGTCTACAGCGACAAACGGTCCTTCACTTACCTTACTGAAATCGTGAATAGCCCGGGCCACGAGTTCCTTACCTGTACCACTTTCTCCTTCTATCAAGACACTATACGGGGTGGGAGCCACCTTCTTTACCAGGTTGACCAGTTGGTCGATCTGTTTGCTATTTCCCATCAATTTATAAAGAGAGTCTCGCTCTTTTAAGACTTTTCTTAAATGTTCGACTTCCCGGGCAAGTTCCTGTTTTTCTATTGCCCGTTTGATTGTAAAGATAAGATCATTGTTATCGACTGGTTTCGCAATATAGTCATATACGCCCATCTTCAAGGCCTCAACTGCGGACTTTACGTCTGCGTACGCAGTAACCATGATAACAGGCACTTGTGAAAATTCTTTTTTTATCTTTGCCGCAACCTGAAGTCCTGTCTCTCCGGGCATTCGATAATCCAGTAAAATCAGGCTCGGAACTTCTTTTTTCAGGATTTCCAGGGTGGCTTTTCCGTTTTCAGCCTCAAGCACCTTATATCCGGACGTCGTCAGAACGTTGCCTATTGCCCATCGGAAATCCTGATCGTCATCGACAACAAGGATTTTTGCCTCTGATGGTGTTTGAATACTTTCAGTCATCCCCCCCCCTCTCTCTAATTTAATCTGCAGGTAGTCTCACGGAAACTTTGGTTCCACTATTGCCTTCGCAATCAACGGTAATACTTCCTCTGTGTTGCTTAATTATTGTGTGGGAAATGCTCAACCCCAGGCCTGTGCCGCTGTCCCTGGTGGTAAAGAAAGGATCAAATATTTTTTGACGATATTCTTCCGGAACACCGGGGCCATTATCAATAATTTCTACTTCTATTAAATCCTTTGAATCAAGAACTCTGGTACGGACAGTGATTTTTCCCTCATTCGGGGTAGCCTGAATGGCGTTCTTGAAAAGATTTAGAAAGACCTGTCCCAGTTTTCCAGGGTCTCCCATGATCTCCGGCAGTTTTTTCCCCAAACGGGAGTCCAGAACAACTTGAAAGGGATGTGCTTCGAGTTTTGCTATCTGCCACATCCTGGTCACCACTTCATTGACGTTCACGGGACTACGGATCATTTCAGAAGGCCTGGCAAAATCTAATAGATCATCTATGAGTTTACTCGCCCTTTGACTACTCTTGTAAATCATCTGAAAATTTTCTTCAAGCTTCCGTGAAAGATTCAAAGTATCCAGACAGAACTGGGCGCATAAACTGATTACTGCCAGAGGATTCCTCAGTTCGTGGGACAGCCTTGCAGAAAGCTGTCCCAGAGCGGAGAGTTTCTCGGAGTGCGCAAGAGCTTTTTGCATTTTGACCATCTCGGAGATGTCTACAAATGAGCCCATTATACAGATTGGTTTTCCGCACTCGTCTCTAACCATGCTTGTTGAAAGATGGACATCAAATAATGAACCGTCTTTCCTCATGGCAACCAGTTCTCCTTTCCAGTTTTCATCGCGCTGCAGTGAATTTACTATCTTTCTGATATTCACTTCCTTATGCCAGAATTTAAAATAAGACTTCCCCAGCACTTCTTTTTCGCTATCATACCCCCACATTTCACAGGAAGAAGGATTCACATAGGTAATGTTTCCATCGAGGTCAGTAAAGGCAATGGCATTAATGGACGAAGAAATGGCGTCATTTCGTATTTTTAGTTCTTTCATCGACAGTTTATGCTCGGTAATATCTCCAAGTGTTAACACTGCCCCTCCTGTCTTACCGGATTCCTCCGGGAAAGAAGCTCCGCTAATCGAAAGAAATACTCGCTGTCCATCAGGTCGATGGAAGGCATAATGCATGCCATAAACCGCCTTGCCGGCATCCATCACCCGCATAAATGGTAATTGTTCATCGGGAACCGGTTCACCACCGGTGTCAGTAAAGCGGATTTTCGGAGAATCATGTGAAAGATGAGTAAATTCTTCCTTTGGCAGACCCAGTATCTCTCCAGAACGATTATTTACAAAAACGATATGCCCCGCGGGATTCACCACCATTATCCCGGCCGGGCTGGTCTCCATAATAAGATCAATCTTGTAACGTTCATGGATTAACCATTCCTCCGCTTCCTTGCGCAACGTTATATCCTGCAGTGAGGCAATGGTTTTTTCTGTTCCGGGAATAGTCGCAATCTTTAGCAATACATGTTTTACATTGCCCTGTTTATCAATAAGGCGAAAATCATCTCCTTGAGCCAAACTTTTGCCACCTTCTTTACTCCGGACATAAGCCTTTCTTATCTTTTTCAGATCTTTCCGGACAACAAATTCTGCCCAGCTTTTTTCACCTTCGATTTCTTTTTTAGAATAGCCGCTCAATTTTTCAAATTCTGCATTTGCCATTGAAATTTTTGAATCATCTTCAATAATCACGATGGCAGTTCCGGTATTTTCAAAAACGCTCCGATATTTCTTTTCTGATTCTCTGAGCTGTTCTGTCCTCTCGTCGGCCAGCTTTTCCAATAAAACTTTATTTTTTCCAAGTTGGTCTTCCGCTTGTTTTATACGCAAGGCAATATTAATCTGTGCCGCAAGTTCAGCCCTGTCAATGGGGCTTGACAGGAAAATGTCAGCGCCTGCTTCTATCCCTCTGATACGATTTTCCTGCTCCGCCTTAACTGCCGTTACCATGATGACGGGAATATGTTTTGTTTTTTCCTCGTGTTTGAGTCTTTCACAGACTTCAAATCCATCCATTTCCGGCATTACGACGTCGAGGATAATAATGTCGGGAAGCCCTGTCCCTGCCTTTTCTATACCTTCAGATCCTGATTGTGCTGTTATTACTTCACTGTCAAAAATAAGATTTTTTAATAATACGGAAATGAGCTTTAAGTTTTTCTTGTCATCATCAATAACTAATATTTTGGACATCTATTCTCCAATTTTATATAACTTGCGTTTGGGATCTGTAGGCTCATATCAGTTCATTTTCACCTAAAAT
>CAZGAK010000097.1:0-2530 GCA_964523565.1 uncultured Syntrophaceae bacterium
GTTAAGATTGTTTTGATTTAAGATGCCCCGCCTTGTAGGCGGGGTAATTCACTCACAACAACTGCGTTTTTTGCGCAGATGTTGGCGTCAGCTTAGGCGAATAAGACAAAGAATTTTGGCTTGCCTGTGCGTTTCCGCACGCAGACAGGTTGCAGCTTTGCTGTCCTGGAAACGTAGGGCAGGGCTTTAGCCCTGCGTAAAGCCCAATGCAAGGCTAAAGCCTTGCCCTACATGCAAGAGGTCAACACCTCTTTGGTTCCGGTTTGTCCGGGTTAGGAAAAAGAAGTCAGAATTCAGAATGAAACAGGAATAATTTCATATGCAACCTCTTTATTCTGACCACTGACTTCTTATTTCTGTTTTTTAAAAAATTACAGGAGAAATTTAATCATGTACAGTGCCAGTGACCTAAAGAAAAATTTGAAGATTCAGATTGATGGTGATCCTTATGTGATTACGGAATTTCAGTTTGTAAAGCCGGGCAAGGGCCAGGCTCTTTATCGATGCAAGCTCAAGAATATGATCACAGGAAGTCAGTTCGAGCGTACCTTCCGTTCTGCCGATACCTTTCAGCCCGCTGATCTTCAGGAAAAGAGAATGCAGTACCTCTACCCGGAGGGAAACAAATACTGTTTTATGGATCTTGAGACCTATGAACAGGTATATCTGACGGAAGAGCAGTTAGGCGACGAGAAAAATTACCTTATTGATAATCTGGATGTAGAAATACTCTTTTTCGGAGATAAACCCCTTGGAATCACGCTTCCGAACTTTGTCGATCTTACTGTGACCAAGGCTGATCCATGGGTCAAGGGGGACACTGCGGCGGGAAATTCCAAACCAGCTACTGTTGAGACCGGTTACCAGCTCCAGGTTCCTCCTTTCGTCGAAGAGGGGGAAAAGATAAGGATCGATACCCGTTCCGGCGAATATGCTACCCGTGTCAAAGATTAGGTCAAGGAATGGATAACGAACGGATTCCTGCTCGGAAGAAAGATAACCTCTGGACCCGTGCCAGGGTTATCCAGGGGATCCGTCATTTTTTTGTTGACCGGAATTATCTCGAAGTCGAAACTCCTGTCAGAATTCCTGCCCCTGCACCGGAAACCCACATCGATGCCGTATCGTCCGACGGCTGGTTTCTCCATACCTCGCCAGAGCTGTGTATGAAACGTATGCTCGCGGCGGGATATCCAAAGATATTTCAAGTCGTAAAATGCTTTCGTGATAAAGAAAGAGGAACGCATCACCTTCCCGAATTTACTCTCCTGGAGTGGTACCGGGCAGATATCGATTATTTGGAAATGATGAATGAATGTGAAGACCTGATCATCTTCGTTTCCCGCTATTTAGGCCTGGGAGAAAGAATCCGTTATCGCGGCAGGGAGATCGATCTGGAAAAGCCGTGGATAAGATTATCCGTCAAAGAGGCTTTTGAACAGTATTCGCCTTCATCTCTTGAAAAGGCGCTGGAAGATAATCATTTCGATGAGGCAATGGTCTGCCATATCGAACCCAATCTTGCATGCGAAAAGCCCGTGTTTCTCTACGATTATCCTGTATCATTAGGAGCTTTGGCCAGAACAAAAAAAGATGACCCCACTGTGGCTGAACGATTTGAAATTTACATGGGGGGTCTTGAACTGGCCAACGCTTTTTCAGAATTAACGGATGTGAATGAACAGAGAATACGTTTTTCCAGAGAAGAGGAGTATCGTCGCGGACTCGGTAAAACAACATACCCTTCACCGGAAAATTTTTTAGATGCTCTTCATGATATGCCCGATTCAGCAGGCATCGCACTGGGGGTGGACCGGTTGGTCATGATTTTTACGGACAGTGCTACTATCGATGATGTGGTAACCTTTACTATGGAAGAATTATAATGATACTGAGGCCTTTGAAAAATGTTTAGTTTCGTTCAAGTTCAAGGAAAGCGAAAATTTTAACCGCAGGAATACATTGAGTATTTTGAGGATTAAAATTTGAGCCTGACGCCGAAATTGGGCGAAAGGGGGCGTTTTGCGAAGGTCTCATACTGAGTGCGGTAGTCAAAACTGAACATTTTCATCTTTTTTTGTCTAACCCGATGAAATTTGCTTGACGATTGTGTCAGCCTATGCTTGACTACCGCTGGCTGCATGAATCACCAACGAAGAAAAAACCTGTTTGATTTTATACTAATATATATAATGCATTCCCGGGGCCCTACCGCTAATAGGGGAAGGAGGGAAACCCCCCCAACAGCCAACGGTCAGGCGGACGCGATTAGCTGTGGCAACGGTAGGGCCGGGGGCATAATAATTACTTTACTTTAAAGAACACGAACAACCACCGGAACTAAAACAACCATTTATATATAAATGTATGTACGTTTTATAAAAAGTCAAGTGTATTTACCTCCCATTTTAGCCTGCCTATTTGATCATTTTCATTATTTTACAGCTCCGAAATCCTGATTCATTGCATTGGCAATAAGAGACCTGGTTTATTTAAGTCAAAAGAAAATTAAATATATTTATAAATAATA
>CAZGAK010000098.1:0-2296 GCA_964523565.1 uncultured Syntrophaceae bacterium
ATGGTTCCGAATCTCACCGGCAGCATGGGATAACATTTCATGACCTCTTCCATGACCCTCTGGTGTGCCATTGTATTTGCTCTGGTAACGGAATATTTAACAACAGGCGAAGAGCTGATTACGGCCCCGATATCCCGGTAACATACCGTATAAACCTCGTCTTTGCGGTCACCGATACCTATGGAACCAAAGTTTTTTTCTTCGTCGGTTGCCATGATGGCGTATATGTATTGACCGTCTTCGGGCATCATCACTCCCTTATATTTCTGACGTTAGATACTCCGTCAGTTGGTCGAATTTCTCTTTGTTTTTGCCGGACATAAGTTCTTTGAAGTAGGCCCTGACCTTTTCTATATTTTTTACTTCTTTTACCTTGATATCTTTTGTTATATATTGAACTACCTCGTGAAAGGCTCCCATAAAAAGGACCCCTCTTTCTTCTTCTTTAAGGGTTCTGTTAATGGTTTCTGCGACAAATCGATCTCTTTCCTCCATTATTCTATCTTTGTGGATTCTATAGCCTATGTAAGCCGTGGCCCTTTCCCAGAGTGATTTTGTCTGTGCAAGTTTAAGAATGCGGTTATATTCCTCCTTAAGGAGTTCCACATCTTCTGTTTTCCTGATCTCTCCTCCTCTTTTCATCAAATCAAGTATAATACGGAAGTTTCTGCTTCCTTTTCGGGCTCCTTCCTCAATGATCTTCTGTCCTAATTCACCATCCGCCAGTAAGCCGTCCTGATAGATTTTCAAGTTTCCAGCATCCAGTTTCTTGAAATATTCCTCGATTTTATCCCAGAATATGGTTACGCTCTGTTTATGCCTCCCCCACCGCTCTTCCCCGCATATGTCGGCGCTTCTTTTGTCAATATCCGAAGCGATGCTTCCCAGATCAGAGTCCACATGGATAACGGGCACGTAGAGCAATTCCCTCATTATATGTGAGCCCCCGGCTGTTCCAGCGGTTTGACAACAAGCCATTCTCTTATGTCTTCTTCCTTAAAGGAGCATTGTTCCCCCTCGCAATAATCGCTGAGAAGCCGGTAGGCCCTCGTTATATTTTCAAATCTTTTTTGCGCCTCCACATCACCCGGATATCTGTCAGGATGAAACTTTTTGCTCAATTTCCAGTATGCCTCCCTGATTTCCAGGGTTGTGGATTCTTCGCCTAAACCGAATATTTCCCTGGCCTCGATTACGTCTGAAAAATCCACCTTTTTCATTTCAAGCGTACAGAAGCTGTAAGGCGGCAGGGGACCCACTATTCTAAAATTTATTTCGTCCTGATATTTTTCATCCAGCCGATCTATCTTCGACTCAAATGCTTCTTTGCTATCTTTATTGATCAAAAAAGCGACATTCATTATCATGGAGTCATCCATAACATCATGGGCGCGGTGGGTTTCTGATTCCTTTTTCAAGACATCCAACATTTCGAAAGCATATTTCTCTCTTTTCCTGTTAATAGATGCCTTAACCATCTTTCCCAGGTTTATTCCGGCCTCGAGTCTCTGGTCAGGGGGCTTTGACTCTGCTTCTGCCTTAAGTTTTTTTACTTCTTCCTCTTCTCCAATTGCCTTTAAGACTGCATCCAGATTACTCCACATGGCCACCACATCAAGCTCTATCTTGTCTTCCATAGCCGTGATGCTTGTTTTGATCTGATCATAACCCTTCTTCAGGATCCTCTTGATTTCCTCTTCTCCTTGTACTGCGGTCCCGAACTTCATCGGGATGATGTAATGGTTTTTCATGATCCTTTCGATAACGGCCTGGTAAACGGCCAGATGGAGGAGGAGTGTTTCTTTCGGCAGGGAATCAAATTGTATAGATGGGGAATTACTAACTACGGCGGCAATATCCTGATAAGGTTGTGTGTAAACTTCTCCCCCGTCAATACCGACGTAATCAAACTTTTTATCCTCATTTATATTGATAAATCCATAGATATAGATTCTTTTACCACTCATGCTTTTCCCTCCGTGATTCAGGGATTAGGAAAAATGGGACAGCTACCATTTTTCTACCGAAAAAAAGTAGCAGTCCATATTTTCCCTCCATAAGTCAGTAGTCAGTAAGCAGCGATCAGTTGTCAGGGGGGGGTATTTGTTAGAGTTTTTCACTGTCCACCGCTCACTGCCCTCTGATCAATGACTATCGACAATGCCTTTTTAAAATGACTGTCTGAAATCATGAATTTAGAGTAATCTTCATTTCCCGATTCTATAAATTCTCTTATAGCCAACATGGAGGCCTTCCTGCATACCGATTCTATGTCCGCTCCCACGATACCCTCCGA
>CAZGAK010000099.1:0-2194 GCA_964523565.1 uncultured Syntrophaceae bacterium
CTTCCCTGATATTGCTCAGCTCCACAGTCGTGTCGCCAATATTGGTTTTCACCTTTATACTTCCATCATTACGTCCACTTTTAATGAACACCTTCAAGGGGAATTTGAGGTCTCTGGAAACCCATGCCTCAGCAAGTTTAGCTGGACCGTCATAATACTCATACTTATCACACACGTACCCTGCCACCGACTCGGCGCCAACCTTTTTCTTTTGTAAAACACTGTCCCAATGCGCAAGGGACTGGAACGGATCGACCATGAAAGCCTGAAATGTAAAATTCTTGACCTCCTGGTATTGTTTTGCTTCCGTATTGAGAAGCCTTGTAAAGCCCCCTTGCCTATCAACAATAATGACAGGTTTTTCTCCTGTCTTTTTGTCATCCTGGTCCATGCGGTATTTTGCGTCCTTCACGTATATCTTTCCTGTAACGTCGTGATTAAATACACGCTCGAATATATCCGCCGTAAACTCGGCTGCCTGTGCTGATGTGCATAAGAAAATGACCGTCAGTATAATGGTTAAGCACGATAACCACCCGTAAAATATATTCTTTTTCATTTCTGCCCCCTTATCAATCGCTTTCCTGCTAATCACTATATACTTATAACAAAATCAAAAAATTAAAGGAATGAATTCTGTTCACAAATATCACAGAAGCAATAAAAAACAAAAGGAGTTATCTCTCATTAGATAACTCCTTTCTTTTTATGGTGAGCCGCCGGAGGGTCGAACTCCGAACCTACTGATTAAGAGTCAGTTGCTCTACCAGCTGAGCTAGCGGCCCAATATATTCTTTTAAACGATTAAAGTTCTGGCACGCCCGGTAGGATTCGAACCTACGACCAACAGATTCGAAGTCTGCGACTCTATCCAGCTGAGCTACGGGCGCATTCTGCTTTATTTGTTTCAACAAACAGATCAAGGCTGTGTTTAATCTTTGTTATTATAGCGGAAAAAGAACAACAGTCAAACAAGGGATGCTATTTAATTTTTTTCTTTTCATTCGTCAAGTAATATTTTTTACTTTTTCAGATGGCAGGCTGCATAGCGCCCATTACCCTTATCGACGAAATCCGGTTCTGTTTCTACACAAATATCCATCACATAAGGACAGCGGGGATGGAAAGAACACCCCGATGGAGGATCAATAGGGCTTGGAATATCACCCTTCAGAATAATTCTTCTTTTTTTCATTCCTGGATCAGGTACGGGCACAGCGGAAAGAAGGGCCTCCGTATAGGGATGATATGGATTGTCAAACAGGGTCTGCCGATCTGCAAGTTCCACTATTTTTCCGAGATACATGACGGCAATCCTGTCACTCATATGGCCAATCACACTCAAATCATGGCTGATAAAAAGATATGTAAGATTATAATCACTCTGGAGTTTTTTGAGCAAATTCAATATCTGGGCCTGTATGGACACATCTAACGCCGATACGGGTTCATCCGCAACAACAAGCTCGGGATTGAGGGCAAGAGCTCGCGCTACTCCTATGCGCTGTCTTTGACCTCCGCTGAATTCATGAGGATACCGACTCATCTGCTCCCTTGTCAAACCCACCACTTCCATTAATCGAGCAGTTTTTTCTTCCCGTTCTTTCCCTCTGGCCAGTTTATGGACGAGAAAAGATTCTCCTATAATGAAACCGGCATTCTTCCTGGGATTGAGAGATGTGTAGGGGTCCTGAAAGATAAGCTGCACCTTTTTTCTAAAATTTTTTAATTCCTTGCCCGAATATTGAAGGATGTCTTCTCCATTAAAGATAATTTCCCCTTCGGTGGGTTCTTGAAGTCTCGTAATGAGCCGGCCAAGGGTTGTCTTTCCACAACCGCTTTCACCAACAAGACCCAGGGTTTCTCCTTTGTAAATCCGCAAATCCACTCCATCGACGGCTCTTACAACTCCCCGGCTGCCCGACAAAAAATCCCCTCCCAGAGTAAAATATTTTTTCAATTTTTTAATATCCAACAAAACAGTTTGCATAAAAACCTGTTATTCACCCTGCAGAAATGATTTTTCGGAGGGAACAAATACCCTCCCTGAATCCTGATCATTAATTCAAAATTCAACATTGATGGTCTCGTAAAAGGTCCGAATTTCTGTCGTCTTGTCATTCCCGACCTGATCGTTCGACTGAGCTCACGTCGAAGTCGGGAATCCATAACTGCGTGTAATTACTGGATTCCC